>CAYXYR010000015.1:0-15169 GCA_964469435.1 uncultured Candidatus Saccharibacteria bacterium
GTCCGCATGTTGACCATACGCTCCAGCTATTCGAAGACGGTAAGAAGTTTAAAATCCTCAAAGAAGAGTCATCTTCTGCTGGCATACGGAGGATAAAGGCGGCGTTGGTGTAATGTCGACTGGCACTTATTTTCCTTATCCAACCCCAGAACATCCTAATCGGCTTGAGATTGTTATGGATAAAGCCGCCGAGGCACCAGCTGCTCGTGAAGGTTTAGAGGCAGTTGGTTTTGAGGTGACTAGGGTTGGCCTAGTACTAGGGCACATGGCAATAGATGCCACCGAAAAAGATCTACCATTGGCACGAACGGTTGTGCAGGGCCCGGTGTACGAACAAGGGTAAAACTGCTATACTAAAGCAGCTTATGCTTGATAAAATAAAGACTCTCAAAGACACTGTTGCGGCTCGGGCAAAAAGTTCCAAAAACGCCGACCAATACGTGGTTGCTCTAGACATTGGTACCGAATACGTCAAAGCCTTAATTGGCAAAATAGTTGGCGATGGCATAGAGATTGTTGGTATGGGCCGTGTTCACCAAGAGCTAACCGACATGCAATCTGGCGCGATTGCTGACATTGGCTCGGTGGTGCGTAATTGTAACGATGCCCTCACCGAGGCCGAAAACCAAGCCGGTGTTAGCAGTAAAGCAGCTGTAATCGGTATTGCTGGTGAGCTGGTTAAGGGCACAACAACCACTGTGCGTTGCAAGCGGAAAAACCCCAAGACTGAGATGGATGAGTCAGAGGTGGCCAGAATCATTAGTCTGGTGCAACAACGGGCTCGCGAGCGCGCCAAGCAACAATTGGCATGGGAATTGGGCGGCAAAGATGTTGAAATCAGACTAGTTAATAGTGCACTAGTGAATATAGAAATAGATGGTTATCAGGTCACCAACCCTATCGGTTTTGCTGGTAGTGAAGTGGTAGTGCAACTGTACACTGCGTTTGCACCTATGATCCACATTGCTGCCTTAGAGCGTACCGCTAAAGAACTCGACCTAGAACTGATTGCTGTCGCGGCCGAACCTTTTGCGGTGTCCCGATCGGTAATTGGTGATGACTCTGGTGCTGGTATGAGTGCGATACTCATGGACATCGGTGGTGGAACTACCGATATTGCCGTAGTAAACGACGGAGGTGTACAGGGCACTAAAATGTTCGGCATCGGTGGCCGGGCCTATACCAAAAGCATCGAGCGGGATTTGGGTGTTTCTTTCGTTCAAGCCGAAAAGTTAAAGCTGGCGCTCGGTACTAATAAAATTCCGCCTAGCAAAGAAGCTGTTTTGCAAAAAAGTCTGCGCAAAACTCTAGATGTCTGGGTATCGGGTGTTGAGTTGGCTCTAGGAGAATTTACTCAGCTAGATCACCTGCCACGCAAATTACTACTTTGTGGAGGAGGGTCCAGCCTAGACCTTTTGGTGGATGAACTAGAGTCCAGCGATTGGTACAAAGAACTACCGTTTACACGTAAGCCGGTAGTGCAGCACATTCAGCCAGAGCAAGTTGTGGGTATCGTTGACAAAACTGGCGCAGTCACAGATCATACTTTTATTACGGCCATGGGTTTGCTGCGAGTTGGCTTAGACACACTTCAGCAAGACGAGACAGCCAGTGGCGGATCGTTCCGACGAAAAATTGATAAGTTATTGAGGGTATAATATCTAGATATGGCTGAAACATCTAAAGAGACTATTTACATCGACGTTGACGACGAGATTACTTCTATTATCGAAAAACTACAAGGCAGCAAACACAAAATAGTTGCTTTAGTGCTGCCGAAGCGGGCATCAGTACTGCAGAGCATAGTAAATATGAAGTTGCTCAAACGAGCCGCTACACACAGCAAAAAAAATGTTGTTTTGATCACTAGCGAGGCAGGACTATTGCCACTAGCGGGTGCGGTTGGTCTGCATGTAGCCAAGACTTTGAGCAGTAAGCCCGAAATCCCTTCGGCCCCCGAAGCGGCCGATGATTCAGTAGACATCGACGACGAAGCCGATATGACTGAGCCCGAGCAATCGGTAGCAAAAACTCGTGCTGGTAAGCGATCGGCATCCAAGACAGTTCCCGAGGAAGAGCCTATTGAGCTAGAAGAACCAAGCGAAGATCAAGCTCTTGACGAAGGAGCGGAATCTACCAAGGATAAAAGCGACAAAAAGTTAAAAATACCTAATTTCGAGAAATTTCGGCTCAAGTTAATTATTGGTGGCGTAGCACTGATTACTTTGGTAATTGGATGGTATGTGGCATTTTTTGTAATGCCTACAGCTGCCATTACAGTAAAGACAGACAATCAAGCTGTGACTGTGGACCTACCTTTTACTGCCAGTGTGAGCGCCAAGACGCTAGATCAAGACAAGGCTGTTATACCTGCCGTCAGCAAAGACACCAAAAAAACCGACACCGAGAAAGTTCAGGCCACCGGCAAAAAAGATGTTGGCGATAAAGCAAGTGGAACAGTAAAATTCACCACTACTACCAACTGTGCCACTCCGGTTAGTGATGTGCCAGCTGGCGCTACTGTAACTTCAGGCGGCTTTAACTTTGTTTCCCAAGCTGGCGCATCGTTCGCTATATCTGGTATTCAAGGGGGCAAGTGCGTATTTACTACCGGTAGCGTTAAGGTAGTGGCTGCTGCTTCCGGTGATAGCTACAATCTAAGTGCTCGTAATTATGCGGTTAGTGGGTATGCAAGTGTTTCAGCTCAGGGCAGCGATATGTCGGGCGGCACAAGTAAGATGGTAACGGTAGTTAGCCAGGACGATATTAGCAATGCCAAAAATAAGTTAGCCGACAAAAGCAAAGATGCCGCCAAAGACGAACTAAAAAAGAACTTTGGGTCGGATAATCTATTCCCGTTGGTCGAGACTTTTGCCTTTACCGACCCAGCTGTCACTACTAGTCCTAACGTGGGTGACGAGTCTAGCGATGTTTCTGTCACGAGTGTAATAACCTACACCATGCTGGGAGTAAAACGTGACGACCTTAAAACTCTGGTAGTAGCAGTCGCTAACAAACAAATCGATACTAGTAAACAAAGTATATCTAGCGATGGGCTCGATCAGGCTATATTCCGCCTAAACGACAAGGGTGATGGCAAGAGCCAGAAACTTAATGTTCAGACCGAAACCGAAACCGGCACCCATATAGACGAAAACGACATAAAGAAACAAATTGCTGGCAAAAAGTCTGGTGACATTCAACAGATGATTCAGGCCTATCCAGGGGTTAAAGAGGTAAATGTTCGTTATAGCCCATTCTGGGTAAGCAAGGCCCCTAGCAAGACAAGCAAGATAACAGTTACTGTTGAGCGAGTCAAAAGCAATGACAAAAATTAGTAGTATCTTGGCTCTGGATGTAGGCGAAAAACGTATTGGCGTAGCTGTGGCAAACAGTATTGCCCGCTTGGCAGTGCCGTTGCTGACTTTAGATAATAACGACCAAGTAGTAGATGTTATCGATGGGCTAGTAAAAGAGCACAATGCGTCGTGTATTGTTGTAGGCAATCCTCGTGATATGCAAGGTAATGCTACGGCTCAAACGACATTTTCGCACGCTTTTGCTGATTCACTGCAACGTATTGGCTTGCCGATTGTTTTTCAGGACGAATCGCTTACTTCGGTGCATGCCGAAGAGCAGCTGCGTGAGCGCGGTGAGCCTTTTGTAAAGCAAGATATAGACGCCTTGGCGGCTGCTCTGATTTTGCGTGATTACCTTGCTGAGCAGCCAGAGGAGCCTGCCAATGCTTAGGTCGCGGCGCCAAACTGCTTCAATGCTCCGTCTTTTGATTGCCATGGGGGTGGTTGTATTGGCTACGGGCGTGAGTGTGGTGCTATGGACGCGCCATTATTATCGAGCCAACTTACAGCCCGTTAGCCTTAATCAGGGTACAAAAAGTCTTACTATCCCAACCGGCTATACGCTAAAGCAGACCTCCAGTTTGCTCAAATCACAAGGCTTGATACGTAATGCCTTGGTATTCGAGCAATATGTACGCAGTGTTGATGCTGGCGACAAAATAAAAGCCGGCACTTACGAATTAAGCCCAAGTTACGGTGTGACCGAAATTGTGTCGATAATTACCGAGGGTAAGGTTAAGACAAATTTAGTGACCATTCTGCCAGGCCAGAGCCTCAAAGGGGTAGAGCAGGCTCTACTAAACACCGGCTACAGCCAGGCAGAAGTCGATAAAGCACTGGACCCTAACCAATACGCCAATCACCCGGCCCTGGTAGACAAGCCCAAATCAGCCAGCCTAGAGGGTTATCTTTACCCCGAATCATTCCAAAAAACTTCCGATACCTCCGCTAATACAATTATTAGAAGCTCGCTAGACGAGATGCAAAAACGCTTAACGCCCGAAAGGCGAGAAGCTTTTGCCAGGCAGAGCATTGGAGTTTACGACGCCATCATCCTGGCTTCGATAATTGAAAAAGAAGTACCAAAGCCCAATGACCGCAAACAAGTAGCTCAAGTGTTCTTGCGACGTTTGCGGGAGGGCATTCGTATCGAATCTGATGCCACCACGAACTATAAAAACCTGGCTGGTCAAACAAGCCCAAAATACAATACCTACGAAACTGATGGTTTGCCACCTAGTCCAATTTCAAATACAACTGACTCCTCTTTGGATGCGGTTGCTTACCCGGCAAGTACCGATTGGCTGTTCTTTGTTTCGGGTGACGACGGAGTGACGTATTTTTCTCGCACTAAGGCTGAGCACGAAGTAAATATACGTAATCACTGTCAGCGTAATTGTACTGCCCAATAAATACTGTTAACAGATTAGGTCGGGTTGGTTCGCACTGCAAAATATGCTAATATTAAGGATGCAATATCTTTAAGAATTTAGCTTTAGCTATGTTTTTAAGAATTGCACCAAGGCTGAATTTTTAGCAATCAATGGGTCAGGTCGTGGCCCAGTATATTATCAAAAGACCCAGCCATGGTAATGTGCCTCCCAGGCACAGGAGTAAATATTCGTACTTCAACCAGAGCTTTGCAGCAGTTACCAACAACGGCTGCCAATCTTGTAGGCAATAAGTCACGTCGTTCGCAGCGACAGTTAAGTAAACGCACCCAAAAGCGCCTAGTTCGCTACAGTTTAGTGCTGGCCAATTTTGCGGTCTTAGCGGCAGTAGTAGGTCTGGTGGTTCGTAGCCCCAAGCCAGCATCAACTACAACAAACAGTATTATTTCTGCCCCAAATACCGAACTAGCTAGCAATGCACTTGACCAAGTCTCTTCGGCTGATATTGCTGTTCATGTGGCTCGTCTGACTAATCTGCCCGAAACTAACTCGGTGGTTAATAAGGCCGATACAGTTAACGCGCAGCTAGCGGTTTCGGCCGCCTCTGAATCTGTAGTGGCTAAGCCACAGGTTGTAAATACGTCGCTAAAATCATGGAAAGATATTAAATCCTACGTTGTTGTAGCTGGCGATACTATACCTTCTATTGGTGCTAAATTTGGGATTACTTCCGACAGTGTTCGATGGTCTAATGGTTTGACCGGAGATAATGTGGATGCTGGCAAGAAGCTGCTCATTCCGCCAGTTAATGGCATAGCCTACACAGTAAAAGCCGGCGATACGCCAGACAGTTTGGCAGTAAAATTCAGCGCAAACAAAGACAGCATTATTGCCGACAACGATGTTATTGGTGCTTTGCGAGTTGGATCGGTGGTGCTGATACGTGACGGTACATTAATGCCGGCACCATTGGCTCGTCGCAGCTATTCGGCTGGATACGGTAGTGGCTTCGCTTGGGGTGGTTCGAGCGCTATCTACAACGGTGGTGCTAATGGCTATGACTATGGCTATTGTACCTGGTGGGCAGCTTATCGGCGCGCTCAGGTTGGTCGACCGGTTCCAAGCAATCTAGGTAATGCCAGTAGCTGGAAGTTGCTAGGCCAACGCGCCGGTTTTGGCGTGGGCAACGTACCTAGACAGTACGCAGTTATCTGGACGCCACCGCGCGATTATTACGGACACGTGGGCTTTGTAGAATCGGTTAATGCAGACGGCAGCGCCAATATTTCCGAAATGAATGTTGCTGGCTGGGGGGTAGTGTCACGCAAGACATTGTCTGCTAGTGAGGCTGCTGCCTACTCCTATATCTATTAGAATAATCAAAGAAAAGCCAAACTGTACTAAAAAGCATAAAAATTGTATAATATATCTATATGTTTGTTGATAAAGCAAAAGTTGTAATCAAGGCCGGCGACGGCGGAAATGGCGTGGTTAGTTTTCGTCACGAAAAATTTGTTGATCGTGGCGGCCCAGACGGCGGCGACGGCGGAAATGGTGGTGACGTTATCTTGCAGGCCAGTCGTAACCAAAACACACTGGCTAGCTTTCGTTTTCAGAGGGAATTATCTGCTGAGTCCGGTCAGGCTGGCAGTAAACGCCGCCGCCACGGCAAAGCGGGTAAAGACCTGGTGGTTAAGGTGCCGGTCGGCACATCGGCTTTGGATGCAGATGGCAAGGTGGTTGCCGACCTAACAGCAGATGGTCAGCAAGTTGTAATCGCAGCTGGCGGCAAGGGCGGTTTTGGTAATGCCCACTTTACGAGTAGTACGCGACAAGCTCCTCGTATAGCCGAAAAAGGCGAGCCGGGCGAAGAGCAAGAGTTGGTTTTTGAGCTAAAATCGATTGCTGATGTTGGTTTGGTTGGGTTGCCGAATGCCGGTAAATCGACACTACTCAGTGTAATTAGTAATGCGCGCCCAGAAATAGCCGACTATCCATTCACTACACTGACACCAAACCTGGGCGTGGCGACGGTCGATAAACAAAACAGTCTACTTTTTGCAGATGTACCCGGTCTTATAGAGGGAGCTAGTCAAGGCAAAGGGCTGGGCGATGAATTTTTGCGTCATGTTGAGCGTACTAGCGTGTTGCTTCATCTGATTGATTGCAATCAAGATGTAGTACAAGCTTACAAGACAATTCTTGCGGAGCTCAAAGACTACACCATCGACTTATCTACAAAGCCTGTCGTCGTGGTGCTAAACAAAATAGATTCTATAGAGGGCAAAGAAGTTGCTGCCAAACAAAAGCAACTGGCGAAAGTTGTCCCCAAAGCTACTCAAATATTTGCTATTTCGGCCTCTACGCATCAAAACTTGCAACCATTACTTTACGCTCTTAAAGAGCTGGTTGGTAACGAACGGGCTGTTCAGGAGCAACAGGCCGCTGCTGAGCTGCCTGTTATAACTTTGGCTAATACAGAAGACGCCTGGCGTGTCTCTCGTGATGGCAAAGTATTTACTGTAACTGGTAAAAAAATCGAACGGTTTGCTATGCGAACAGACTTTGGCAATAGTCAGGGCGTGGAGCGTTTACGCGATATTATGCGCAAGATGGGCATAATGCATGAGTTGCATCGGCAAGGCATAGAACCGGGTAACACTATCAAAATTCTCGATCACAGCCTAGAATATTAGGCATGATCAGCCGACGGCGTGTTCTCAATAATCCTTCGTCTATAAACGGCCAATGTGTCCTATACGTTATGGGTCGTGATCAACGCGTAAAAGATAATCACGCCTTGTTGGCCGCTCAAGCTGATGCTAACAGACGAAACCTGCCCTTGGCAGTGGTTTTTTGCCTTTTGCCCAAAACAGGACACCGGGCCAAGCAACATTATCAGTGGATGCTGCATGGGCTTAAGCAGGTCGAATCAGATTTAGACAAGTTCAACATACCATTTATGTTACTAGTGGGCAGTCCATTTGATAGACTAAGCGGTCTAGCTCATCACATCAGCCCAGCTAGCGTCTACTTTGACTTCAGCCCGCTTCGCGGCCCGATCCGCCTGCACAAGCAATTTGCTGAACATGTTAAGTGTGAAGTGTATGAAGTAGATACTCACAATATTGTGCCAGTTTGGCTGGCAAGTAATAAGCAAGAATACGCTGCTCGGACGCTTCGACCCAAGCTTCATAAATTACTGCCCGACTATTTAATTGAGCCCAATAAGTTGGAAAAGCACAAAATTAATTGGCCGGGTCTAGTCCGGCCAATTGATGATCTTAAAAACATCATTGACGATGTTTTGGCTCAGACACCATCGAATGGCCAAGACCTGCAGATACCTAGCGGCGAGAAAGCGGCACTGACCCAACTAACTAACTTCGTTAATAAGGGCTTAAGTGGTTATGCCGAGAGACGCAATGATCCAACTATACCCGGCTTGAGCGACTTGAGCCCGTACCTTCATTTTGGGCAGATTAGCAGTTTGCGAGCGATGCTCGAAGTCGAAAAATCTGTTACAAAAATGCCTTCTCTAGGCGCCGATGCTGAAGCATTTATAGAAGAACTAGTGGTGCGTAAAGAGCTTAGTGATAACTTTTGCTTTTATAACGGGCAGTATGATTCGTTGGCTGGGGCGCCAGATTGGGCGCGTAAGACCTTGGCTAAACATCAGTCGGACCGGCGAGAATTTGTTTACACCAAAGAACAGCTGGAGCACGCCAAAACACACGACCTAGCGTGGAACGCTGCCCAAAACCAACTCGTAAAAACCGGTAAAATGCATGGATACATGCGGATGTATTGGGCAAAAAAAGTACTGGAGTGGACAGATTCCGCCCAAACTGCCATAGACATTCTGATTTATCTGAACGATTTTTATTCGCTGGATGGCGGTGATCCGAATGGCTATGTTGGGGTTCTTTGGAGTGTAGCTGGGCTGCATGATCGGCTGTGGTTTGAGCGGTCGGTCTTTGGATCGGTGCGATACATGAATGATTCGGGTCTGCGTCGTAAGTTTGACGTAGAAGAATACATCAGGCAGAATGCCTGAAGCATGGCGGACAGTTTTTACTTTTATGACCTAGAGACAACTGGTGTCAATCCGAGGGAAGCCCGGATTGTGCAGTTTGCTGGTCAAAGAACCGATCTAGACCTCAACCCAATGGGTGAGCCTCATAACATCATGCTGCGTCTAAGTGATGATGTTTTGCCAGACCCAGATGCCGTGCTTGTCACTGGAATCACGCCCCAACAAACTCACCAAGAGGGCATTACCGAAGCTGAGTTTTTAAAAATATTTCATACCCAAATTGCTACACCGGGCACGGTTTTTGTCGGCTACAATACCGTTAGATTCGACGACGAGTTTATGCGCTACTTAAACTATCGCAATTTTTATGACCCGTACGAATGGCAGTGGAAGGATGACAGATCACGTTGGGACCTGCTAGATGTAGTTCGACTAACTCGTGCGCTAAGACCAGATGGTATCAAATGGCCCTTCGCCAGTGATGGCACACCTACAAATCGGCTGGAACTGCTCACCAAACTGAACGGGCTTGACCACGCTAACGCCCATGATGCCTTAAGCGATGTCCTAGCTACGATTGACATGGCGCGATTGCTGCGCACCAACCAGCCGAAGCTGTTTGATTATTTGTTTAAAATTCGTAACAAAACCCATGTTAAGCAGTTAGTGGAGTCAAATCAGCCGTTTGTTTATGCTTCGGGCAAATACTCGGGGCAGTTTGAAAAAACTACTGTAGCCGTTCGGGTTGGTGATGTGCCAAAAGACGGTGGCGTACTTGTTTACGATCTGCGTTTCGACCCAACCTCCTTCATTGATATGTCTCCCGAAGAGCTGGCCAAAATCTGGCAATGGCAAAAAGACCCCGAAGCTCTGCGTTTGCCAGTTAAAACTCTCAAGTACAATCGCTGCCCGGCTGTAGCTCCGTTGTCTGTTCTCGATGCCGACAGTCAAGAAAGGATTGGTCTTAGTATTGCCGAAATCGAAGATAACCATGCATTGTTAGCCAAGGCTAAGTATTGGCCGGAGCGCCTATACAAGGCCTTAGAGATTATCACGGCAGGCCGACAAACCAGACTACTGGAAAACCCCACTACAGCCGACACCGGCTTGTATGATGGTTTTTTGTCAGATGTCGACAAGCGACTATTTAGCAAGATCCACACTGCCAAACCGGATGATTTAGGCGATTTTGTCGAGAAGCTCCAGGATAATCGCCTCAAGGAACTATTACCACTATATAAAGCTCGCAATTTTTCTAGGAGCCTAAGCGATGATGAAAGGGCTGAATGGGAGCGGTTTGTTAACGATAAATTGTACCAAGGTGGCGCAAAGAGTCGCCTGGCCAAATACTTTGACCGCATTCAAGAACTAAAATCTCTGCCTACAACGACACAAAAACAACAATACTTACTTGAGGATCTTCAGCTATATGGCGAAAGCTTACTGATAACAGACTAAGCCTTGGCTTGATCAGACTCGTTGACACGAAGTTTGTTTACCCAGCCTGAAAAACGAGGTTTCTCTACGCGATATAAAATGGCCAGACTGGCAACAAAGGCCAATACTAGCACCCACCAGAGGGTGAGTTGAAATTGTGTGCCTGGAACTAGGCCCAGTACGATGAATTCGATCATAGTGGCTCCCACTTGTTATTTAAGCGCAATATACAACTAGTTTGAAAACAAGTCAACTATATTTTATTGTGCTTATGTCTAGTCAGTGTCGGCTGCTGCCCGATAAGTCCCTAATACCTGAATGTTCCAGGGTTGCTTGGCAAGCTCCTTTAAAGCTGATTCGCCTTGAGGGCTTTGGTTGCTTGCATCAAAATCTATATAAAACGCGTATCGGCGGATCCGGCCTGGCAGGGGATGACTGTCTAGCTTAGATAAATTGATTCCGTGCTGCTTAAAGACGCCAAGTGCGTCATACAATGAACCGGCCCGATCACTATCTGATTCCGTAATGATGATACTTGTGCGGTCGGCATTTTCGATTATTTCTGGCTGCTTGGCTAGGATGAAGAACCGTGTGTAATTATCAGGATCATCGTTAATGGCTTCTGCCAAAATGGTCGCTTTGTGTAGGTTAATAGCATGCTCACTAGCAATAGCTAGGTGGTTTTTGTCATGTTGGGCTACTATTTGTCGGACCGCTTCAGCGGTGTCGGCTGCTTCTATACGATGGGCCTTAGGCAGGTTGTTATTGAGCCACTCTTCACATTGGCTGAGGGCCGCTGTATGAGAATAGACAGTAGTACTAGAAGAATTTAGGGATTCTATCGATTGGTATTTCGTACTGGCTAGACATAGGTTGATCTTTAGTCGTACTTCGCCACTAACATTTAGCCCCTGGCTTGCCAGTAATCTATAAACCGGATTTAGTGGTCCGTGTAATGAGTTTTCAACCGCAACTACACCATAGTCGGCTTGACCGCTATTTACGCTGTCGAAAACTTGTCGGAACGTTTTACATTCGACTAACTGTAGGTTGCCCTTAAAAAACTTTTCTGCTGCTTGATGATGAAACGAGCCGGTTATTCCTTGAATAGCTACACGCATAAGGGATAATTATACAACAATTATCTGATTTATTTGGGATTATACTAAAAGCATGGGCGGTAAACCTCGCGGGCAAGCACAAAGAGCCAGATCTGGCTTACGTGACGAACGTTGGTTCGAGCCTGCATTCGGGGTGGTGCACCGAGTTCGTGAAACTGATGAATTAGATTTCTTTTTTGATGATTTACAGAGTAAATTAGACGAACTACCCAAGCTAAAGTTTTATGATGATAAAGGCCTAGAAACTAGCGAACGTGATCAAGTTAAATTGTTTAGCCCGGCTCGCATGAGCTTGCGCGTGGTCGAAAGACGGCTTACAAATGGCTATGGTAAGCGTAATCGTTTTGGTTGGCATCCGGCTGATCGCGCCAGAATTCAGCAACGAATTAGCGATGAGGTCGGCAGATACGACCTTGGAGGACGCGTAATAACTGCATCGATGTGCGAAGTCCATCGACTTGGTGATCCGGACGTGGCTTTAGAAGGCGGCAGGGTATTGGCCATAACGCCTGCGGCCGATAGCGAGGAAGCAGAATTTTTTGCCACCGAACACGAGATAGCAGTTAACGAATTACCCGAAAGGTTCAAAAAATTTCGTACCACCGCACCCTATCTGCCCCACGTTAGTATTGGTCGAATACACCGCGAAGCTTCGCCAAAGCAGGTTGGGGCAATTGTCGGTATGATAAGAGAACTTATGCCTATAGAACTAGTCTTAAACCCAGTAGAATTTACTCCGAAGCACCGCTAGAAGCGGGTTGAGTGGGCTCTGGCGCGGTATCTTTAGGCTGTTCTTGAGTTTGACCTGTTTGCTCGGGTTGGTCGTTTTCGGTTGTCGCCACTTCTTTTTCGAGAGTTTGCTCTGGAGTTGTGTCAGCGCTTTGATCGGGCTCGACTAGTAAGGTTTCTACGCTGTTGAGGATGTCTAAAAGTACATCCGCGCGTTCACGTTTGTCCTCTATTTTATTAGCAATCTCATAGGCCTTGCTTACTAGTGGCACTGGATCTTCGGCCGATTCAGCGCTAATCATTAGTAGCTCCACGCGTTGTGCTGGCTCTAGATCTTCGCTGTCGGTTGCCAGAGGAGCTACTTCATTAAGTATCTTGCTACGTAGCTCTTCTAGTTGCTGTAATTGTTCTTGTGTCATATCCACCCCCTTAATTTATCTATATTGGTTGAACCATCAGAGGTTCTGGCCTGCGTGGTCTTTTTGCACCCGGCGCCTCGTTATAAAGTTTTCGCCTGGTTCGTCCACCTAGGTTGTCGTAACGTCCATGTAGATCTCTTAGTAGATAATTCTGGAGCCACTTTACGCCCTCGTCTGTAAACTCAAAGGTACATTGCGAACCGCGCCAGCTAACTTTGTATATTGGTGAACCATCGCGGGTGTGATTGCGTGCAAACATGCGGTGTAGTGCTAGACTTACTGCCGACCGGTCGGTTGTTCGATGTGATGAGCTGGCGCTAATCTGGGCAGCAATGCGCTGGGCAACTCCGGCGGGATCGTTGGCAACATCGTCACGATCAATTACGGCATCAGATGAACCAACTGCTGACGTACGGGACCGATATCCACCACCAGCATCAAAGTCGGACCAAGCGTCTGCAATCGGAAGTCCTTCCACATAGCGACGCAGTAGTCTGCCCGAGTGTGTATCAACTTCGGCACGAGGAACACGTTCTATTACTCGCCTCGGCTCGGTTTCTATGCCACTTTCAGACGAGCGGAGTGAACGACTGCCTCGCCGGCGATGGCCTCGACCGTAACCGGGCCCTCTTCGTTCAATCAATCCCCGGCGTGCCGTAAAGATTCGCTCGCCAATATCTAGGTCGTCTGAACCTGCGCCGGTATATTCGCCAAAGCCTATGCTACCAACACTGGCCAGCGTTGACATGCGGGCTGCAGTTACGATGCCAATAGTTTTGTTGTGGTGTAATTCGCCGCGAGATTCTGCTACTCTGCCAGAAGCGGCTTCTAGGCTAATTTCATAACGTCGTAGCATTGCAAGGCCAGGAAACCTTCTATGTAATGCTGTTTGCCATCTGAAGTGGCTTTGGAATACATCTGTCTCTGGTTTGGATTCTGCCGCCTCAAAGTATGCCGGCAAGAAATCGGCACTCATGCCTTGTTCGTCAGCGTCTTTGCGAATAAGTAGAACGTCTTGATCGGCAGGTATTTCGCCGTTACGCACGGCTCGCTCCACTGCCATCATGGCCGTGTCGTACATACGCCTAGCTACTAGACCAATTGCTCCACGACCTGGGCCGGTAATTTCTTCGGTTTTAAGTTCTTGCTTGACTACGGCAACTCTTAATTGAGGGAAGCGAGTTTTGGCTGTGTCGATTGCCGCAAGTGTACGGTCGATCTCGGCTACCTTAGCAGGGTCACCCATTTCTTCGTCCGTAAAGTTTACATCCAGCAAAACAGTCGTAGCGCGTAGTGCCGCTTCATCCTGTTGTGCATATAGCGACAACACGCCTTCTATATTGTCAGCTTCGGTTGAGCCGCGAACTGGTATGACTACCATGGCCCTTGTATTGCTAGGCAAACTAGCTAGTTCTGGGGTTGACTCAAGATCTCGATCAATCTCATCGAGGTAGTCGCGACCTCGACGTTCTTCTATCTGGCGGCGGTACCACTCTAGCTCACGGCCCGTTTCTAGGCGGGCATCGGGGTCTTCGCGTAATCTTGGTGATATCTCACGCTCAAATTCGTCTAGTTCGGCTTCACTGTAGTAGCCGCCGTAATACTCTGGTCGACGACCTAGTCTTTCCAGGCCAGCACGTGAACGAAGTGGAATGATCGGGAAGGTGTCGATAGGATTATGCACCTCTACGGTCGGCGGCTTGATGTCGATGATGTCGCGCCCAGGAATATCTATGGACGTTATGTGGTGAATCTCGGTAGTCGGCACCGGTACATTAAAGGTGCCTTGGCCCGTACCAACGTAGGTTGCCAATGGGCGAACATTAGCAGCACCGTTTGGTGACATTTGGCCAGTGTCGTGTAGTACCTCGAAGTACTTACCAGAGAAGGTTCGATGGCCTGTGGAATCCATGCCAAAGAACTGATGAGCTGGATTGTCTTTTGGTATAATGGCCACCACTTTTCCATCTGGTTGTGTATGAAAGACGAAGTCGAATACATGCGCTTGTGTTTCGCGAGTAGCCGACACACCAAGGTGTAATTGGCCGCCATCAACAATTGAGAATGGATTTACGCTGTGGGCAGTGTTGAACGATCCGCCAGAAGTCATGTGGGTGACATCAATTACTACATTTCCGTCATGGTCGAACCATGAACCGTTTTCACCACCAGCCCAAGCCTTTAGCTCATTGAGGTCGAACTTAGGTGTGTTGTTATTGTACCAATCTGTACGATGTATAAATCGAGTTTTGTCGGCATTTATAAATGCTAAGCCGTTACCATCTACCTGTCGTATGTCTGGCGGACCATTTACGGTTATTGCCTTGTCGGTAACATGTAGGCCGGCCGCGTGGAGTTGGTCTAGCGCATGGGTAGTAAGCGAGCCGTCAGGGTTGAGTTCCAAGCTGATAGTTTTGCCATCGGGTCCTGTTATGACACTGTGAGTTGGGTCGATGTTTTTAACAGTAAAGTGTTCTGGCAGTACAATGCTGCCGTGACCTCCGGGTCGCAATTCTACAGCCGATCCGTTAGGGCCTTGAGCTGCAACATGGCTAACATGGTCTCCGCCACTTTGTAGATGGGTAAGGCTTGTTTTGTCTATCATACCCTTATCATCAAGACCGATAGTTCTTTGGATGTGTCCCTTTGCATCTACAATTTTAATGTGGTTACCGTG
>CAYXYR010000016.1:0-7763 GCA_964469435.1 uncultured Candidatus Saccharibacteria bacterium
TCACGGCAGGTCCAATAAATTTGTGCAAAAGGCGAATCGTGATCACCATTTTTGTGCAATTCGTATACTTTTTTATTAACAGACACAATTTCTGCTTTGGCAATTTCGTCGTCCTCATATGCACTATTGCCTTCGACGTAGCGTTGACCAAGAAAAGTCGGTCGTTGCTCGGATGCAATTTCGTTTAACTTTTCGGGCAGTTCCCCCCCAAGATTTTTTATGATCGACCACATAGTTTTGCCCACATGCAAACCAACATCACCACCGTAATTTAACCTAATCACTTTAGCGCCACTTTGCTCGGCCAAACGAGCAATAGTATCACCTACCAGTGTTGTATACAGATGCCCGGCGTGCAGAGGTTTAAATGGGTTTGGGTCAGAATATTCAACCAGAACTGTTTTGCCCTGGTTATACTCGGTAATACTATCGATTTTTTTTAGTGACTCAAGTAGTACACCGTCACTCATGCGCAAATTTATAAACCCTGGTCCAGCCACTGAAACTTCACTAATTTGTTCAGCTAGTTCTGTTCTTATGGCATCTGCTAGCTCGTCAGCTAGCTCGCGTGGATTTTTACCCAAAGTCTTAGCCAGTTGCAAAGCCACATTAGTAGCAAAATCTCCAAATTCTGGATCGGGCCGTGATAAAACCACCTGCGTATCCGTGTTAAATAACCTACTGACTACATTGGTTAGGGTCTGTTGAATCAACTCCATTGTCGCTATTTTAACCTGTTACTGCTTTCTGTACCATGATGATATACGTACAAGGCTTTTATGCCACCTGAGTCACTGACCACATCTGCCAGATATTCAAACCCGCTTGCATGAGCAATTCCAGAGCTCAAAGCGTTGCAGACAATCGACAAATCACCCAAGCCCTTTGCAATGGCATAATCTTTGTTCTTGCCCAACAAAGCCTTGGCCAAGCCCAAGCCTTGCCAATCAGGCAAAACAGCCAAGTTACCAATTTGCGTATACAATTTACCGGCGTATTCCCTGTCTTTAGTATGTCCTGCATAACCAATCACTTCTACGAGATCAAATATCTTATCTTCTTGTAGCACAGCATTTACGGCACAGAAGCCAAAGTCTTGCGCCATAAGCACTTCGGGGGTAATTGGATTCATGTCGGTATCTTGCAGTTGGCTATATTGCTCTATCTGCTTCGTCGATATGCCAGATAGGATAGGGTTATCTTTTTGAAATATTAATACTTGTTCCATAATTTTCCTTACAAATTAAAAAGCCCTGTGCGTATGGGGCTGACGTAAGGCTTTTGAAAATTTACATAACTACAAGCGCCGCCCCGTCGGTACGACTGCGGCGGAGCTGCTCAGTAGTAAAGAATGCAAATTTAGACATAGTCGATATTTAAACATGTTTTTTGGCTATACGCAAGCTACTTTTGGCGGTGATTTGCCAGCTCGCAGCGTATATCGATCCAAGCAATATAAAGAACAGCAAAGTAGTACTCACCATCTGACGACCGTCAATTGGGTTAGCCAATCGATAAGAAACATCAAAAATGATGCCTCCTGGGTTAGTAAGTACATCCCAGGTATTCCAACGCAAGAAGCGCCCCAAGTAGATAGCGAAGCTACAGGCAAGCAATAGACCAGTTATGATCATATGAGCTTGTTGCGCCCGCAATCGCTTAAGTAACTGTTGATGGATTAGCACCAGGCTAATTAGCCCCGATGCAAATCCGGCGATGGTAAACATTAATATCATTACGACATCGACCAGGATCGTTTGGTTACTTGCATACTGAACATGGATAAAATCAGTCGCAATATAAAAACTGTTCGGCAAGAAACCAACATAGCCTGCCGTTAATAGCACTAAGGCTGGACTAAGCCAACGGTTTTTGCCCAGCATACTAACAACTAACAGCGCAAAACCCAAGGGCACCCAAGCCAATAATAAATTCCAAATCAAATACCAATAATCAAGTGATTCAAAGCTAACTGCTCGCACCACAAACAAAAAGATACTGGCCACGCTAATGATCAGCAGTGCTTTAATTGATCGCTCCACCGACATAAATACAGTATAACTCATCCATATAAGTCAGTTCAGTTATAATGGGTTTATGAATTTTGTAAATTCGTCGATCGACCTACTGCGGAATCAGATTAAAAAATTCATGACCTTAATCGCGCGCGGTCTAAACAAACTAACTGGCGGCAAGCTCTCACCGGCTGCCATAACTATAATCGGCTTATTGATGCATATACCGATAGCTTGGCTAATCGCAACGCGTCACAATTATAAGGCTGCTCTACTTTTAGTAATATTTGGTTTATTTGATGCCCTAGACGGATCCCTAGCCAGGCTGCAAGGCAAAGCTAGCAATGCAGGCATGCTACTGGATGCTAGTACTGATAGAATCAAAGAAGTATTGCTGTACAGTGGCGTTGCATACTCACTCGTTCAGCAAGATTTGGCTTATTTTACTCCTTGGGTAGTCGCTGCCTGCGGGGCATCATTAACTGTCAGCTATGTAAAAGCTAAGGGCGAAACAGCCGTCAAAGGCCTGCCAGCCAACGAGGTTAACCGATTATTCCAGGATGGGCTTATGCGCTTCGAAATCCGTATGTTTATCTTGGTTTTAGGATTGGTTAGTAATCGCCTGCCGCTAGCGATAATTGTAATTGCCATCACCAGCACCTACACGGCTCTGGCTCGTCTAGTTATGATTACTAAAAAATTGTCATGATTAAAATCGACCTGCACACTCATTCAATTGGCTCGCCAGATGGTGGCATAAAACCCGAAGAATATGCAGCGCTACTAGAAAACGATGTTTTGGACTATATAGCCGTCACCGACCACAACACTATTCATGTCGCCCAAATGCTTCACAAAAGTCTGGGCGATCGCATAATAGTTGGCGAGGAAGTCATGACCCGATCTGGTGAGCTGGTTGGACTGTATCTAACTGCACCCATTGCCCCAGGCATGTCAGCGCTAGATGCTGCCAAAGCCATAAAAGCACAGGGTGGCTTGGTTTATGTACCTCATCCACTAGAGAAAGTCCGCAAGGGCCTAACCGCCGAAGCTCTGGAGACTATCGCCAATTACATAGACATTGTCGAAGTTCATAACGGACGAGCAGTCTTACAAAACGAAGGACCGCGTGCCCATACCTGGGCAAGACTCAACAATAAAGCCATCGCTGCCAGTAGTGATGCACATGGCCAGCGCGGCTTGGGGCACACGTTTAGTGTGGTTAGTAAACAACCTAACGCCAAAAATTTAACGGAGCTACTTAGCCGACCACATATAGTTGTTAATAGACCACCGCTGCGCAGCCTACTGTATCCCAAATATCACCGTCTCAAAAAAAAGATTGGTCGAAATTCGTGAACACCGTGCAATACCTTTTTCGAATGTTCATTCTATTCTTGCCAGCTGGTTTCGCCAACATGGCACCTGTTTTGGCTAACAAAATTCCTTACCTTAACAAATGGAAGACCCCTCTCGATTTTGGGCATAAATATAAAAACCAGCGGGTTTTTGGAACAAACAAGACCTGGCGAGGGCTAATCACCGGAGCTATCTTTGCAGGGATTATTGCGCTTTGTATTCAATGGCTATTCGTAGACCGCTACACATCCCTGGGAAGTAATGACTGGCTAGTGTTTATTGCTGGAGCCTGGCTTGGAACGGGGGCATTAGTCGGCGATGCAGTCGAGAGCTTCTTTAAACGACAGAAGGGCGTACCTTCTGGCAGCAGCTGGTTTCCATTCGACCAGACAGATTACATAATTGGCGGCATGCTGTTCATTTCGCCTTTTATCCACCTGCGTTTAATCGACTATGCGACGATTTTTGTAATGTATTTTAGCCTGCATCTTGTAGTCAGCTATATTGGCTTTTTGATTGGCTTAAAAGATAAACCTATTTAACCTCTGTTACAATTATCAACATGGAGATAGTTGATCTTTCGGTGGTTTTAGATGAACATACGCCTGTCTACCCTGGTGATCCAGAAACAATCATAAAGCCAGCCGGCATACTTGCTAACGATGGCTACCAAGATCACTACGTTTCTTTTGGTAATCACGTTGGTACACACATGGACGCACCAGCCCACATGATTGAAGGCGGCAAAAACCTGGATGAATACCCCGTTGATCGTTTTGTTGGTCGTGGCAAGTTAATAGCCGTACACAATGACTTTAGCCTGCAAGACGTCAAGGCATCCAATCTTCAGCCAGGAGATATCGTGCTATTTTACACCGGTTTAAGCGATAAATATCGGCAACCGACTTACTTCAAAGACTACCCAGCCTTGCCTCAAAAGATTGCTGAGTTTTTAGTTGAAAAACAGGTCAGTATAGTTGGTCTAGATACTTGTAGCCCAGATCATGATGAGTTCGTGGCCCACCGCACACTCTTGGGTGGCGATGTATTAATCATAGAAAATCTATCCAACCTAGGCCGTTTAGCAGGAAAAGAATTCACCGTCCATGCTCTACCCATAAAGATGCCTCTGGACGGTGCCCCCTGCCGGGTCATAGCCACAATATACTAGGCATCAAGTTAATACGGGCTGTGTTTTAGGCTAGTTCTTTTTTGAGCTTCTCGATCAGATCAACCGGCGAAGGATTAATCCCGTTTAATAGCGCTAGGTAGATGCTCACAAAATCTCCCAAATAGATTGTCCAGAACAATTGTTCTAACTGTGTCTGGCCCTGGGCTTGCACAACGATCGGCTCTGGCCGCCGCCCCGAAAGCAATTTAGCGCTTACCTCAAACCTTTTTGTTACCTGTGGGTTGTAAAGGCTAGACCGCAAATCGATAACGGCATAAGGTTTGCTGGTTGGGTGACTAGTCCAGCCCAAAAATTCATTATGATTAAACTCAGGCAAAGTATTGCACCAAGCCACATTTTTGGCGTTTTCGTTGAAGTTAATTTTCCATTTGTAAGCAGCTGGACCCAGCTCGGTCCCAGCATAAACAACCGCTGATTTACCCATAATTTCTAAGGCGATTTGTTTGGCTTGGTTATTCTTGGTTGCCACTGTTGGATTCCAACCTTCGTAATGTGTCTTGAGCCAGTTAGCTGTTTTATGTAACTCTTCTACACTGCCCCTGGCAATCAAACCGCAAGATTCCATTAGTTGGGTCAGCGCCGCGTAGTTGTAGTACACCGCCATCCGCGGCTGAAATCCGGACGGTATCTTGAAGAACGGATAGTTTTTTGCATCCGCAATCTCTTGTAGCTTGCCGCCCGCAGCTATTACCACGATTCGGGCGCCTTTTGCCTCAGCTCCATGCAGGGCGGCAATAGTTTCCTCGGTATTACCCGAGTAGCTAGAAGCAACAAACAACGTATCTGCCCCTACATAACCGGGTATATCGTAGCCTCGAACAACTTCGAAGGGGTGAGTAAGTCCCGGGCAAACTCTCAAAATGTCAGCCGCCAAAGCCGATCCACCCATGCCTGCCAATACAACATCGTGTATAGGCTTGGTTTGCAGATGATCGAGTGTAGGCACATCAAAAGTATGGAGTAACTGTTGCCATTGTTTTTCTACTACACCCAGAGCATCTTGGCCGTCTCTTTCATGGATATATTTTAGATCGTCTAGCATTGGTTACCCCTTTATTTAGTTAGCTGCGTTATGACGCAAGATCATGCTGGATCTTTTAGATCAACTAGTTGTCATCGATAGACACAGAAAAATCCAGCATGCTTATATGGTAACATTTGCCAATAAAAACCTTCTACCGTTTAACTCTATATGTTATAGTGCTTATGAATATATATACTAACGGGGGTGGAAATGTTCGACGATCAACAACCAGCAACGCCAACAACAAGTCCAGCAGCTCCTGCTGACACTTCGGCACAATTACCTACAATTTCAGCTACCAGCTCGCCAGCTGACAGCCCAAGCCCCGTGGCAACTGCCGACACTACTATGTCAAGCGCCCCTGTCGACACCCCTGCAGACACCGGCACGTTTAATACTTCGGTCGTCGCGGGCGCTCCAGCCGTACCCGACGCCCCCGCTGATGTTACTCCACCTACACCAGAACCAGCCACCGAGACAACCGAAGTAGCACCTAGCATAGAGCAACCAGCAACGCCAAGTGTCGATGGCGGATTAGCCGACATCAAACAGCAAGCCCTGAAGAGCCTTTCGCCACTTTTGAGTCACTTAGATCAGACCCCCGAAGAAAAGTTCCGTACCACAATGATGATGATTCAGGCTAGCGATGACCAAAGCCTAGTAAAAGACGCATATGATGCCGCACAAAACATCACCGACGAAAAAGCCAAAGCCCAAGCCCTGCTAGACGTTGTGAACGAAATCAACTACTTCACACAACACGGCACAAACTAATTACTTACTACATCGGGTAATTGCGTTCTAGAAATTCTTTATAATGTGTCATATTTTGTTCGAGCCGAGCCAGTCTATTATCTATTTGTGTCAGCCTATCGGTTAGTAAGCTTATACGCTGTAATATTTGTGCATCAACATTTTGTTCACGTTGAAAATGTGTATGCACCTCCGATATAACTCGATTTTCGATTTCATGACGACGTGTTGCTTCGATAAGCACCTGTATGTCATGCTGCATTGTTTGTATTTCTCGCTTGCTGGCCAGTCTCTCTAGAAGCCTATTTCGCGACTGATCGAGTGCGCCCATCAGTTCCTGCCTAGTAGCTGCTACTTGCATAATACCCTCCTCCCCTTTTGTAAAAGTTGCTCGAAACCGCCTCCCTCGGTCGAGTAGTTAGGTTTAATTTTTACTAGCGGTAAAAGAAATGGGACGCTATCTGTAACGCTGCCTTGGTCAGGCTCACCCGTTGTTATTAATTAGTATACACCCCGATTTGAATAGTTACTATTCTTCTGTACTATCTGGGCCTGTGTGTGCCAAAGATCGACCCGCTACGCCAGAAGCTGCTGAAGAACTATTGCTTGTTGAGCTAGTCTGATCGGTTGTGTCGCTTTGACCACTCGGTTGCGTAACTGGATTGTTATTTGCCGAATTATTGTCTGGTTTGGGTTCGGGTTTAGTTTGTGAAGATGAACTTCCCTTACCGACTGAGGTACTGGAGTTGGTTTTGTTTTTGTGGATATAAGTACGATAAATATACCTACCACCAAAAAAGATCCCAAAAATCACCGCCAAAGATACGATTAACGAAATGATAGCTATAATCCAAGCAAGCCCAACACGCTCACGCTGTTCGGCGTTGTAATACTCTTGGATCTCTGCCGGAACAGTATTGGTGTCCACCCGCTTTCTATTACGCAATTGCATAGCACGCTCCTTATAGGGGTACTATAGTATATTTTTGTGCAAGTCGCAATAGCAGTTTAAAAGTCATACGTTAAGGTTTAGGGATCTACCTACTTGACAGCTAGCAATTAAAGTTCTTTCGCATATTGACAAGTTGTCTGTATTTTGCTATGGTATAGTCATCATCAAATAAAACAAAAACATGACAAAACAAGTAATCGTAGATATACCCCTATCGCACATAACCAACCCAGAAGATCTAACTCGAGAGATTAGAGACATACATACGGAATTTGAGCCTGATGAACGCGCCCAGGCACTTGCAGAGTTTGTACTCACCCAGGAAACCGATTTTGGTGTAAGCCTGGGAGAAATTACCATGAAAGCTGCCCAAAGTGCCGCTGCCGAAACGACCGACCAAGAAGTGGTAGAGCGTAGCCTTTTCAGTACCAAAAAGCCTAAAGGTGACAGTGTCAAAATTACCGTAGA
>CAYXYR010000016.1:7863-14971 GCA_964469435.1 uncultured Candidatus Saccharibacteria bacterium
CTACATGCCCATCATGCCACCGCCCATACCGCCAGCGGCAGGTGCAGCTTCTTTTTCAGGGACATCTACTACCAAAGCACCCATAGTCATGCTGGTGCCGGCGATACTAACGGCATTCTGAATAGCTTCTCGAGTTACTCGAACTGGGTCTACTACACCGGCAGTTTTTAGGTCTACCAATTTGGTTGGGTCGTTCACGTCCACACCTTGGCCGGCTTTGGCAGATTTAACTTGAGGCAACCATTCATCGGCATTGAGGCCAGCATTACCCATAAGGATTCGAAAAGGCTGTTCAAGAGCGTTCTGTAACAATGTAGCACCAGCTGCAGCTGAGTCATGCCCGGCTACTTTAATGCCTGATGCCAAATTAATAAGCGTGACACCGCCACCAGGCACAATACCTTCGTCCAAAGCTGCCTTGGTAGCTGCTACGGCATCATCCACTCGGAATTTTTTCTCTTCGATCTCGGTTTCGGTTGCACCACCAACCTTAATAACCGCTACCTTGCCACTTAGCGCAGCTCTTCGGCTGTTGTAGTTATCGCGCTCGTAGTCGCTATCGGTACGATCCGCTTGGGCAGTAATCTGCGAAATACGCTCTTTTACATCGGCTGTCTTACCGGTACCCTCGATAATTGTTGTTTCGTCTTTGGTGACAATCACCTTGCGGGCGCTACCAAGCATGTTCATATCAACGTTTTCGAAGTCATGACCCTGGTCTTCACTAATAACAGTCGCCCCGGTCAGCACAGCGATATCCTGCAAAATATCTTTGCGGCGATCACCAAATGCCGGTGCCTTAACAGCAACAGTATTGAATACACCTTTGAGCTTGTTAAGTACCAACGTAGCCATGGCTTCGCCCTCTACGTCTTCTGCAATCAAAACAAGATCTTTCTTGCCTGCTTGAGCGCACTGTTCGAGAACTGGCAAAAACTCTTGGATTGAACTAATTTTTTTGTCAGTAATCAATATTGCAGGTTTATCGTAGACAGCCTCCATGCGAGCAGTGTCTGTCACCATGTATGGACTCACAAAGCCGCGGTCCATTGTAAAGCCCTCTACTACTTCGCTCTCTAGGCTCAAACCTTGGCCTTCTTCTACTGTCACTACACCGTCTTTCCCAACTTTGTCGATGACATCGGCAATTAAGTTTCCAATTTCGGCATCGCCAGCGCTAATAGTGGCTACTTCGGCTACGCGAGATTTTTTGCCCTTTACGTCTTCGCTCATGGTACCAAGTTTTTTGATCACATCATGAGCAGCAGCCTCTAGGCCTTTACGCAGAAGCATAGGGTTGTGACCAGCGGCAATTAGCTTATTGGCTTCGTTCAAAATATGATAAGTCAATACAGTTACGGTTGTTGTACCGTCACCCGCAACATCGTTCATTTTGCTGGCCGCTTGCTTGATTAGCTCTGCACCAACTTTGTAACCCAATGTTGATTCGTCTTCGCCGTCCTGGTCGGCTAGCTCGACACCTTTAGCCACTGTTACACCGTCATGAGTTACAGTCGGCGCACCAAAGCTCTTGCTAATTACTACATTGCGTCCTTTTGGCCCCATGGTGGTCTTTACTGCATCGTACAAAATTTGTGCTCCAGCCAGTACCCGGCGTCGTGCATCATCGTCATAAAATACTTTTTTTGCCATAAATCCTCCTATTTAACCGTTGCCAGAACGTCTTCTTCTTTAACTAAGATAAAGTCTTCGCTACCTACTTTTACATCAGTATGCGAGTAACTCTTATAGATAATTCGGTCTCCGACCTTAACCTGCTTTGCTTGGGGGCCAACTGCAATAACCTTTGCAGTCTTTGGCTTTTCTTGGGCGTTACCTGGTAAGTATAATCCGCTGGCAGTTTTCTTTTGCGCCTCCTCGGCCTGCGCTACTACGTAGTCGCCAAGTGGCTGAATAACATCGCTCATGAATCCTCCTTTAGTTTGGTTTGTCATTAGCACTTTAATTATTAGAGTGCTAATGCGTCAGCACTCATAATACCCGAGTGCCAATTTGGGTGTCAAGCTACTGTTTTGGGGTAGCTGTAGCCAATAGTTGTTCGAAGAATTCTTTAGTGTCATTTGTGGGGACACTCAGTCTAGTGCTGCCTCTAGAAGTGTTATTAAGTTTCAATCTTTCGGGTTGGTGCATTGGGTTGTCCGCACACAATACCACACCCTCACGGTAGATTCTGAGGGTAAAAGTATTACCAACCAAATAGGCAGGCTCATGGCTCCCGACAGGTCTTGCAACTAGCATATTTATGCCGCCGTCCTTTGCAGAGAAGCTTACTGTAAAAACTCGGTCAAAATCTGTCGTACCACTATCACGTATATCAATCATCGGCTCTTCTTCTATGTCTACATTGTACTGACGTCCTTGCCCAATACGGGTTAAATCCTCGGCTATAAAATGCATTTGCCGCAAAGAGGCCCCAGTACGTCGTGAATCAGCCAAGTCCACCAGTCGAGCGCTTTGAGTGTACATATCGGCCTTAGGTACTGCTAGCCTATCGACATCGGACTGTACAATAGACGGGTTATAAAAATCAGGCCTCGGTATGCTGCGTGGGTCATACTCAGATACAGGCAGAGGATTAACTGATGGAAACTCTATCATCGGCAGCATATCGTCTGTTGTCATTCCTCGGTTACGTCTAGCGCCGGCTTTTCGATAACGCAGACTCATATTTTTAGTCGCTGTCATGATTATTTCGGAAGCACGGACCAATTTGCTGCCGATCTCCATTTCTACACCCTCTTCAGCGTTCGACACAGAAATAATCGCCCCATCAAACTCATCAGGATCGGCCGGCAATTCGGTTAGTACCGTTCTGTTGTTTGTCTTTATATCTCGGAACACTGAGCAATTCTCGAAAAGAGCCCCACCAATTACAGCAGGCTCTGCGGGAGTATCAGTAACTTCGCGCGCATACTGAAGCGCGTATAATGCATCTACTACTTGTTGTTCTGGTGATGTTGGCTCATATTTTGTCATCGTATTACTCGGCCAATGTCACCATGTTGTTAATTCTTTCTACTAAATCTTCGTGCGTGGGTATCGACTGCTCAGGATACCTATGACTGCCTGTTGTACGCTGTCGCGTAACTCCACGCAGATAGCTCTTGGCCATACAATCAGCTTGCTCTTCCATGACCGGGGCAATTTGGGGAATGTTGTCTAGCACCTCAAAACAACTCCTGAGTAGTGTTTCTATGTCGCCCTGTGCTCTATCTTTTGTAGCAATAACATCTGGCGTACCTGTAGAGTGAGACCTAGGGAATACACGGGTATTTTGTAAATCAATAAAACGGACTTTTTCGCTATCGGCCCCGAGGTTTTTAACCTGTGCATCACCGTGTGAAAAGCCGAGTGCATGCAACTGCCCCAAACCCAGCATGCTTACTCGCAGCGCTTTTGCGATTGCGCCAGGAGCAAGCGCTTCTGGTTCGACTTCTTTGTCGGCCCACAGAACGCTGTCGTAGGTTATTACACTATGCTCATAACGACTAAGTAGGTGGAATAAGCCACGATCGTTGCGCCACAAACCAATCGGTTGAAAAGCATGTTGCCTCTTGGTCGTTTTGTTTAGATAAGCCGAAATAGCTAGTTCATGCAGAGCGTCTTTTGGTCGACGAAAAGGCTTGGCGGCAATCAGCTCGGGCCGTTCATAATCAAATGCCGAACTAAGCACCATCTGGCCAAACCTAACCTCATTAATACTAGCTTCTCGCCCCAATGCCAGCTCTTCATCTTCGTTAAATGTTGCTTCTAGTCCGGAGCCACTTAGTTCGGCAAATTCTTTTTGGACTAAAAGCAAACTGTCGCGATCCATGCCACGCACAGCTTGTAGTAGAGATTCGTCGCTTAGGCGCAGTTCGTCCGCCAAAAATCTATTCGGCAGATTTACAAAATCAACCACTCCCATTGCCTCGGCAGTGCCACCAAAACGATACGACATAATTATATTATTTTAACACTTTTGATAGCTTTGTGCAATACACTAGTGATTGTCAAAAAGAGTTGGCTGACGGTGATTTTGTGGGGGTAAAGTGCCATTAGTATCATTATTCAAAAAAGATGCAATTTCAGGATCATGGGTCGCTATATCATGCACAACACCCATCTGAAGACCTAGTTCATCACTCCATCGGCCCTGGCCGAAATCAACACAACTCAGCTGCATGGTGTCAGGGTCTACAAGAAGGTTTGGTGATGCTTTAAAGCCATTAATTATTTGTTTGTAGTTAAAATCTGCGGCATTGTCATCCATATGCTGACGAACAAATTTTGATAACGGCCCCAAATCTAATGAATCTTCTACTATAAAGCTCCCGCCCTGCGCTTCTACTATATCTCTGGCCCTGCCCATAACTTGATGCATCAACTGTAAACGCCGCACTAATTGATACATCTGTCCTCTCAGCTCATCAGAATTTCGCTTCTCTGCACCAATTTCATTAAGCATAAACTGCGGCACACGTTCTTGCACTGTATACGATTTATTAACAACTTGCCCGGAACCAGTTTTTTTATTGCCAACCAAAAACATGGTGGTAGGTACAAAATCTCCCAAGAATTGCTTTAAGAGATTGTATTTTGCTTGATTGTAACGTGCTGAGTCCAATGCTTCCTCGGCGCTCAAATGACTACCTTTATCTTGTTCGTGACTAATTTTAACAATGAACTCGCCTGCTCTTCGCGGGAAACGTTTGTCGACTGTCTCACTACCATCTTCTAACTCGTAAACCCTGTTATCTTTTCCAGAACCAATTGGCCGACCAAAGTCGTGCCTAAATGGGCTAAATTCTGAAGATGTCTGTTTTTTCATATTACAGATATAATATACTACAAAATTGACTTTTTTGCAAGCATTATAACTTAATTGTAATGTCTGTTATCTCAGCCGTGAACATAATCCTACTAAGGTAAGGTTCGAGCAATTATTCCTGTTCAACAAGATAAGGTGCTAATTGTTCAAAACTGGCGGCTTTAATGGCAGCTACGTCACTTGGGAAAATCTCGTCTTCTGGCAATACATAGGCAGTTTCTTCTAACTCGGTGCCGGGCTCTTCGGCCGCCACACGCTCCATATGCAATGGCCAAGACTCAATAGTCATGTGATAAGGCTTATTTCCGTGACGAATTTCTACATCCAACCCTTGCATCCGCCCATCCTTGAAGTTATAAGAGACAAGCCTAAAATCTTCGTTGAATAAACGCTCAAATAGTGCAGGGGTGCTTGGCTTTTCCATTTTACCGAGCTCTGCCATCCCCGTAGTTTTGCTTGGATCTGTTTGTTACGATAGACGCGACTTCGCCCTGTTTTTTATGAGTTGCTATACCCACACGCAGAACCGTTGGGACATCGCCTTCTTCACTACCTCGCGATACAATAAAAAATAATCTTGGTGCATCTCTACCACTCTTGCTAACTTTGAACATTGGTTCATCACTCAATGCGCCAGGAACATGGTCAATATTTGGGTGCTGCTCTCCGCTCAATACCGAGCCCATTGCTTTAAATAAACCCTGCTCAGCGCTAACAGACATCTGTTCTGGTACACTGCTAGCTATTTTGGACAAAGTGTTGTTAGTGCCGATCAGACTACCATAGTTCAGCTCTGTTCCGTCTTCAAGTTTTACTCTAGATGTAGGTATTTGATGTTCACCCGAAATCCAGGGGTACTGACCAGCCTCAATAGTAAGTACCGGGCCTGGTGAAATTGCTTCTATACCAAGATCGGGTCTTTGTAGTTGTTTTTGATCAGTTTCAGAGCTTTGAATCATGCTATTATATTAGCACAATTTTGTGTTTCTGTAAATTGTTAGCTATGGTTTGCTTTTTCGTCTTTGTACAGATCGTCGGCCGAACGTCTTGTAACAATAGCGTTGCCTACATCTTTGCGATCTGCCGGAGGGATGGTCTCGAGCGCTCGGTCTAACTCTGCAAAGAACGCCTCGTTCTCTTTTTTATCGTGGATGGGGAATTTAGCTTCTAGGGCCTTGGCTTTTCTGTCTGTTTCGCGGCACTCGTCAGTCTCGAAGGCAGCATTTATAACACCACGTCCCAACATCATCCCATTAATAACTTGTGGCTTAATACCCGTTTGCTCTGCTCCAGTGGTTACGTCATCAATGGTTTTGGCAGAGATTAAGTGAACATCCTCAGCGCTCTTAAGAACTAGCATACTGCCAGGCCGCACAGGATGAACACGAAACGTCAGAGCCTCTGGCTCGCGTTCCATAATTTCGTCCAAATTGTGATAAAAGCCCCTGTGTGGCGAAAGACCAAGTTTTTCGCAAACCGCTGTATATCCATTAACAAACACCAGGTCGCCATGTGGCCCGATGTTGTCCAAACAAATTATCACGGTAGTATCGACCCTGTCGGTATGAGCGCCATGTTCTTGCTTATCGTTGTTCTTATCAAACAACTGCAAATTGACTACTGTACCTTCTGCGTCATCCACAGAAACTTCGGTGGTTGGATCGCCGTTTATTCTTCTAACCACTGGCAGTAGCGCTTTTTGCATAGTTAGAACTTCGGGCAGATAGCCCTCGACATTTTCTGGCGCAACAGTATGTAATAAGCGCGGGGTGCCATTGTAAGCTATGTAGTCTTTCTCGCGGATCGCTTCGGGATGTTCCTCGAGCCGCTCAATCACGTAGTCACTGTTGGCTTGCGCAAAATCTTCTACTCTAACATCATGATCACCAATGCTTAGAATGGTGTTGGGGCTAAGAATAACGCCACCAAATGCATCATAAATTTCGTGTGCCCTATCCAAGTCAGTAACAGTCTCGTCCCATCGCTCAACTTGGATTTTTAAATCATCGTCAACCGGCAGACCCAAATCAACACCATGAATCACCTCGGCACGATATGGCGATGGTGTCGCTGGGGCAAGTTCACTGGTAACTCTATGAGTCATTGGGGCTAATTCCGTTCTCCACCTTTAGTTGCTCATGGCCATTATACAATCTTTATACCGTGGTTTTTAAGAGCAATTTTTAGTGCTTTTAATTCATCCCAAGGTTTTTCCTTACCTCCAGCAATGGCAATAGTCTTTTCGTGCCCCTTTCTGAGCAGCAGTAATACATCGCC
>CAYXYR010000017.1:0-14810 GCA_964469435.1 uncultured Candidatus Saccharibacteria bacterium
CATCTATGTGGCTGTTGGCCAGAAGATGAGCAAAGTAGCCCGCCTTATTGAGCGCCTAAAGCGCGAAGGTGTGATGGACCAAACTATTGTGGTTGCTACTAGCGCATCCGACCCTGCCTCATTACAGTATTTAGCCCCATACGCTGGTGCGGCCATGGGCGAATACTTCCGTGATAACGGCGAACACGCTCTGATTATTTACGATGATCTCACTAAGCATGCTGTGGCTTACCGCCAGATGTCACTGCTTTTGCGACGTCCACCCGGTCGCGAAGCCTATCCTGGTGATGTGTTCTACTTGCACAGTCGTTTGCTGGAGCGAGCTGCCAAAATGAGCGATGCCAAAGGCGCTGGAAGCCTAACTGCCCTGCCTATAATCGAAACTCAGGCTGGCGACATTAGTGCTTACATCCCAACAAATGTTATTAGTATTACTGACGGACAGATCTTTATGGAAACAGCATTGTTCTACCAGGGTATTCGCCCCGCTGTATCGGTTGGCCTATCAGTTTCTCGCGTTGGTGGTAGCGCCCAAACCAAGGCCGTCAAATCTGTCGCCGGATCACTGCGCTTAGACTTGGCCCAGTTCCGTGAACTAGCAGCCTTTGCTCAATTCAGTACCGACCTAGACCCAGAAACTAAGGGCAAAATCGAACGTGGTCAACGCTTAACAGAACTTCTTAAGCAGCCTCAATACACACCATTGTCTGTCTGGGAACAAACAGTTAGCCTGTTAGCCGCAACCGAAGGAGACTTCGACAACGTGCCAGTTAACAAAATCAAAGACGCCCAAGCATCGTTGTTGCACGAACTACACAGCCAGCACCGCAAGGCTATGGACGAGCTCGATAAGGGCGACAAGCCAACCGATGCTACTAAAGAGCTAGTTCACAAAGTCGCCAAAGATATCGCCGAAAGCTACGCCAAAAAATCCAAGGAAGTTGTAGAGGCTTAAGTAGATGGCTAGTCAGCAGCAACTCAAACGGCGCATCGGCTCGGTAAAAAATACCAAGCAGATTACCAAGGCCATGGAGCTGGTAAGTGCCAGCAAGATGCGACGTGCCCAAGAGTTAGCGCAGAAGAGTCGTGATTATCGTAATGTTGCGCGCCAAATTTTGGCTCGATTGCGTGAATTAACAGATGTTAGCAAGCACCCACTCTACTCCGTAAGACCAGTTGCTAATCGTTTACACGTAGTGGTTACTAGTAACCGTGGTTTGGCCGGTGCCTATAACAGCAATGTTTTACGTCGACTTACCAAAGAATTGCAGGCTGACCAAGCTGCCGGAATTGCTAGCAAACTGTTGGTTGTCGGCAAGCAAGCCGCTCAGTTTGTGGTGCGGTTTGAGGCTGTTGAAGTTATCTCCGCTTATACCAACTTCCCTGATCACCCCACCGCCAACGATATCCGGCCAATTCTGCAAACTGTCAGAGATGCTTTTGTAGATGGTTCGGTAGATGCGGTTGACGTCCTTTACACCGATTATAAGTCCAGTATCAACCAGGTAGTAACCCTAGAGCGAGTTTTGCCAGCAGCGTTTAGCGACGAAGAGATCAGTCCTGACCTCGAAGCCGCCATATTTGAGCCTTCACCAAAAGCCGTATTAAATGTCGTGACAGAGAGACTTATCGAAGCTCAACTGGCCCAGGCATTGTTAGAATCTAGTGCTAGCGAACAGTCCATGCGCATGATGGCCATGAAGAACGCCACCGATAATGCTAGCGACTTAATTGACGACCTTACACTAGCTTTTAATACCGCTCGGCAAGCGGCAATCACTCAAGAGCTGGCCGAAATCGTAGGTGGTGCTGAGGCTATAAAATGAATGAAACCGGTAAGGATGTGGCGCAATTGCCAGATGCATTTATGGCAAGCGCAGAGGAAATTGCTAGCGCTGTATTACGTAGAATCGGTTTTGAACTAGGCGACCTTTCATTAAGAGATGTTATTACGCATGCTGTTCATGAAGGCATTCAATTTGGTGTGGGTATAGCCAATATTGGCGATGAAGAAGGTGATGAATTTGCAAGCTATAGTGACAGAGACGACTTGTTAATCGACGAAGTGCTTCCGGACGATGGAGTCGTAGTTGACCGTACCGTAGTGAGCATCGAACGCGGGAGAGTTATTAAACGGGAAAAAGATTCAAGGAGATAATATGGCAACAGCAGAAAAAACTAAGCAAGGAAAAATCGCCCAAGTAGTGGGCGTGGTAGTAGATGTCGATTTCGAGTCGGGTCACCTGCCTGCAATTTATAACGCACTAACAGTAAAAAATGGCGACCAAAACGTGGTGCTAGAAGTCGCCCAACATATTAGCGAAAATGGTGTTCGTGCCGTAGCGCTTAGCAGTACCGATGGTCTAAAACGCGGCGCAAAGGTGATCGATACTGGTGCACCAATTAGCGTACCGGTGGGTAAAGAGACAATGGGCCGTATGTTTAACGTGGTTGGTGAGCCAATCGATGGTAAAAAGAGTGACTTTAAAAAGCGCGCCCCAATTCACCGTGCTCCACCTACTCTTGCCGAGCAATCTGGTACAACCGAAATTCTAGAAACCGGAATCAAGGTAATCGACCTAATCTGTCCAATCACTAAGGGCGGTAAGGTTGGTCTGTTTGGCGGTGCCGGTGTGGGTAAAACCGTACTAATTACCGAGCTTATCAACAACATTGCTAAAGAGCATGGTGGTACGTCAGTGTTTGCCGGTGTGGGTGAACGAACCCGTGAAGGTAACGACCTCTATTACGAAATGGAAGAATCGGGCGTGCTAGACAAAACTAGCCTAGTGTTCGGCCAGATGAACGAACCACCAGGGGCACGATTGCGCGTTGGTTTGAGTGGCCTTACTATTGCCGAAGGCTTTCGTGACGAAGGCAAAGATGTATTGTTGTTCGTAGACAACATCTTTCGATTTACCCAGGCTGGTGCCGAAGTGTCTGCCCTGCTGGGTCGTTTACCGTCCGCCGTGGGTTACCAGCCAAACCTAGCCCAAGAAATGGGTGGCTTGCAAGAGCGCATCACATCTACCAAGACTGGTTCCATTACGTCAGTACAGGCTGTATATGTGCCTGCCGACGACCTTACTGACCCTGCTCCTGCTACAGCCTTTGCTCACCTAGACAGCACCATCGTGCTTAACCGTGCTCTGACTGAACTTGGTCTATACCCGGCCGTTGACCCACTGGACAGTAGTTCGACAATTTTGGACCCAGAAGTTATTGGCGAAGAACACTACCAAGTGGCCCGAGAAACACAGCGTGTACTACAGCGCTACAAAGACTTGCAAGATATCATCGCCATTTTGGGAATGGAAGAGCTTAGCGATGAAGATAAGCAAACCGTCAACCGGGCCCGTCGTTTGCAACGATACCTAACTCAGCCATTCCACGTAGCCGAAGTCTTTAGTGGTATACCTGGTACATATGTGCCACTGGCCGACACTGTTAAAGGTGTGCGCGAAATCCTCGACGGCAAACACGACGACAAACCAGAAAGCGCCTTCTATATGAAGGGCAAAATTACAGAAGTAAAATAGTCTAACTTCTATTTAAACGTGCACAGGTAGCGATAGGACTACATTTGTCCCCTTGCCTTCGCTACCTGTTACTGTTAGCTTGCCGTCGTATGCATGGGCTATCATGCGTGATAAATACATATTTAGGGCAATTATGGCCTCAGCGTTGGTTTGTTGGTCTTTGGCGTGATCAGCTATGTTGTCTAGGTCGTGAAGCTTTTCGGTCAAAGTGCCATTGCCATGGTCGGTGATATTAATGGCCAAGGTATTGTCTGTGGCCTGACAGTCAATATTTATCCGGGTGCCATCTAGACTGCTGTTTATGGCAGCTTGCAATATAGAACGCAAGACAAAAATAAGTAAGCTGGTCTGAATGGTCGGCTTAAGCGTTGTGCTTATGTTGGCAATATCTATGTTTAGTTGCTTGGCCTGAATGTGTTGTAACTCGGCTTGTATAGAATCGGCAATAGCTCCATTTATAGACGGCTGCTCGGTTGTTTGGCCTAGCTTGGTGTGTTCAAGCTGACTCAGTATTCTGAAGCTGCTAAGTAGTAAATTATAGCTCTGTATGCCCTGATTGGTGTAATTACGGAACTGATCATTGGTTATGCTCTTGGCGCTTTCTTGTAATTTCATAACAGCGTACATTAACGAATATTGAGTTTCGTGTGCGAAGATACTGCGTTTAGTATCGAGCTGCCGGTAGAATTTGATGAGCGCTTGGATACGTTCGTTTTCGTGGCGCATCAGCACATTATTATTTATGGTAGAAAATAGTAACTGAACAATGAGCGTAAATAATACAGCTTGCACAATAAGGTTGATTGGGTTTAGTGTGTGGTGCGCAACTAGCCAAAAGAAAGCGTTGTAACCAAACAAACAAAGCAGAAGTAGCAATGTGGGCACAAAAAATAAGCGGCTTTTAAGAGTGTCGAGCTTTTTGCCTGGCCAGACTGGCTCATTACGAATATGGTGCAAAGCCTGATCGCTGTCGATGCGTGTAATAATTTTTTCGACGATATTATTTAGGTCATATGCCACCGCGCGTATATTTCCTACGTTTTTGGCTGAATCGTTCTCTGCCATGGTTATGCCGCTCTGAATAATAGCCATTGGTGGTCGTAAAAAATGTGAAACTAATCTTAGAAAACTAGTTTTATCGTTGGCGAGTCGCGTATCGTAAGCCAGTTGTTTGCGCAATAGGCTGTTGCGGGCTAATTGTCGCTGTGTTCGGTATAGAATAACAAACACTATGATGATTATTCCCAAAAAAAGTCCATAAGGGCCGCTGTCTATAATACTGTTGTGCGCTGAGTTAAGAGTGTGCTTTAGAGTTGTGGTTGATAAGCTGCCGAATAAAAAGTGGTCATATATTGGGTCTAACATAGTTAGGTTTAATTACCTTAAGCGTTATTATATTCAATACTACACTTCAGCGCTACCCAGCAATGAATAACAGATCTGAAGGAAGTAAAATATGATATACTAATACCGAATGATTAGCACAAAATTACAGAGAGGTACCAATGGTTCGGTTTGATTTGGTGACGCTGGATGGAACTAAATTCAGTCAAGAAGTTTACGAAGTAATTCTGCCTACTGCCGAGGGCTATATTGCTATATTCCCAGACCACTCACCACTAGTTAGTCTGGCTGTGCCAGGTGTAATTACTGTGCGTCAAAAGCCTGGCGACAGTGATGCTCATCTAAAGCATTTCGCTACCAATGGTGGAGTTATTGAGGTCGGTTCAAATACCGTTAAGGTTTTAGTAGACGAAGCCGATAACGAAGAAGAAATCAACGAACAAGAAGTACAAAAAGCTATGGAAGCTGCTCGACAACTGCGCGCTGCAGCCAAAGACCAGATTAGCCTTGATCGTGCCCAGAGTTTGGTAGATCGCCAAGCTAGCCGACTAAAAGTAGCCGAACTCCGCCGCCACAAGCGTCGTTAAGGCTCACTATCATAATAAAGTTTTCAAAGTTTAGTACTTAAGCTTCAATTTGTGGCTGAGCTTGGGCTTCTAGCAAGGCTAACTCAGTATTCGCAACACCAATACCACTTAGCGCAATGGCTCCTCCCCGACGACATGACCTGGCTACTAAGCCATTTAGTTCGTTGGGTGTTAGGTGGTAGTCGCCATCTGCATCGGTGTCTAGTTCGTCAATAACTGAGCTAACAATTTGGTCGGTTGCATCGTCTATAGCTTTGTAAAATTTTGGATCTCGGTTTTTTAAAAACGACAAAACCGCACTAGCATCTTCGGCGCTATCAGGTAACTTTCCTTCAGAAGCCCCGCCAACAATAGGCAAATGTTCAACTATTGCCTCCCATCTAGCTGGATCGTTATTTAGTGGCTTGCTCATAATTGATTACTCTATATATAGTGTACCAGTTTGGCTGCTTGCATAAAAGCTAGATAGGGCGTAACATGTTACGGTTGTATTTAATAAAGAACTAGGGTTATTACAGTATGGAACGCAAAGGCGAATTGCCGCAAGTGTTTGGAGTGATGAATTATATGGATCAAGACGTAATAAAAGAGGTACAGATGCCTAAATTTGAAATCAATAAAATCGCAGACGGCCTGGGCTACGGCGAGGGTAAAATTTCAACTCAATTGGGCGAACAGCCTAGCGCCGAGACATTTAGAGTGGCCGAGCAGTTGGTTGTTTCGCCAGATATTGTAGTGACCGTCAGTCAGGATAAAAATGGTCAACGACTTGAAGATGATGGCTGTGGCGATGGACGAGGTGTTAAGAGAGTTCTTGATGGCGTTAGAGGATTTTTCAAGAAGTCGTTGCATCGGTCAAAGGTTTTTGGTGGTGGTGTTGTCCAAGGTTTGGCCGGCCGTATCGCCAACGGTGAAGTAGTAGGAGACGACCTTAACGATGAATTCGAACTAACCATGGACACACTACACAAGCATGGTGTAGCTTACGGTGCCCATACCGATACGCATGCCCATGGCGAAAATTGTGGCTGCGGTGCTATTGATAAAGCCCCGTTGATTATTGGCAATGCCCTAAAATACGAAGATCAGATACGAGGCAGTATAGGTGCACTCGGGATAGACGAAGATCTTGATAGCGTGTTTGGTCAGTTTAAGCTGGCAGCACCACGTTTGCAACAAAAGCCATACAGCGGCAAACGACTTATGGACCGAATTATGCATAACGGTAAGATCGTCAAAGAGCTTGACGATGATCATTATGAGAAGTTTATCGTATTAAATATGGTGGAAGGTTACACAGTTGACCAGGGGCTGGTACGTGACGCTACTAGTGGCGAAATACAAATATTCGCAACAGACGTATGGCGTTTGCAGGAAATTGCCGAAAAAATGCAACCCGAAGACCAAGCAAAGCAAAAACAAGCATTCTTGGGTATGCTTGTTTATACTCTGGCAACTGCTGCTACGCTAACCGACGGCACCCTGCCTGTCTATGCCGTTAGTCAAGAGCAAGCACACGTTGCTTAAACAGTAGTAAAAACTACTGCACCTGATATTTGCATTTTACGCTCGTAAGTATTATCGTTTTAGACAGTACTACTTAAGGAGGGTTCTTATGTTTAGCAGAGAAAAAATCGCCGCATTGGTGGCGGAGTTTTTGGGTACCGCAACGCTTGTTATTGCGGTCTACTCGATGGCAGCTCGGACTTCATTTCCGTTGTTTGCTGGTTTAGCAGCAGGTCTAACCCTAGGACTTATGGTCTTAGTTATTGGTGCGTTCTCTGGAGCGCAACTTAACCCAGCTGTAACTCTCGGGCTGTGGTCGGCTCGCAAAAACAAAACACTAACTAGCATCGTTTACATTGCCGCCCAAATGCTTGGTGGTTTGGCTGCTTGGGCGCTGCTTAAGTACTTTCTTGGCCATAACCTAGACAACTTGGCTGGCCAGAAGTTTGAATGGAAAGTATTCATAGCCGAAGCCGTTGGTGCTGCCGTGTTCTTGTTCGGCGTTACCTCGGCTGTTTACCAAAAATACGAAGGCGGCAAGTTGGCGTTTGCTGCTGGCGCTTCATTAACTATTGGTATTTTGGTTGCCACGATGGCATCAAACGGGTTACTCAACCCAGCTGTAGCAGTTGGCTTGCAGTCTTGGAACTGGGCTTATGCGGCCGGGCCGCTAGTCGGCGCTGTGATTGGTGCCAACCTGTATAGCCTGCTATTCGCAGCCGACTACCCAGCTATCCGTATAGTGGCAGCTAGCGCAGCAAAGCCTAAAAAGCCAGCTGTTAAGGCAGCCAAAACGGTAGCCAAGACAGCCAAAAAACCGGCTCGATCTGTTGCAAAAAAGCGTCGCTAATAGCTAAGAAAATTTCGAAAACAAAATACTAAAAGCCCTCGATCGGGGGCTTTTAGTTTGCATTGTCTAACAGATCTTTCTCAAATGCCAGTATACCGGCAAAGTCTTGTGTGTATTGGCTTGTGTTTGGTAAGTCTAGGTTTATAATTCTAGGCCAAATAATTTGCGCCAGCTTTTGCAAGCGATCAATCTCTTCTTTTGTTGGTTGGTATTCACGTACTAGTTCACTCGGTTTGCTGGCCTCTAGGTACCACATTTGTCCGGTGATGGTGGGATTATTTTTAAAACGATGACTGTCTCGTAAAAGTAATGCATAAAATGTAAGCTGGGTTTTGTGTCGCCAGGCCTTAACTTGCTGATCTGCTGCTCGAGTAGTAAAACTACTAAGAGGTTTGCCGGTTTTGTAATCGACAATTACTATTTGGTCTTTGCGTAAATCTATACGGTCGATAGTGCCTTTGATAATGGCGTCGCCTGCTCGAACGTCTGCCAGAGTTTGTTCGGGGAGGCTACCCTTTGGTAAATAGAAGGTTTTACTTGTTAATAAGCTGCTTAGTAAATTTTTACCGTGCGTAAGGTAACGTTGTTGTTCGTGATGTTCTAATGTTTGTGCAAGTAAAGACTTTTCGAACTGTAATAGCACCTGCTTGGTCGACAGGGAGTCTTGATTGGCCATCAGCTGAGCTTGCTCTAAAGCATAATGAATAGCAGTACCAAAAGCCATGTTTGGGCTGGTCGCTTGGGGTAAGCGTAAGATGTGACGTTCAAAGAAGTAGTCTGGCCCCCCTTGGCTAACATCCAAAAAATCTAACAGGCTGCTGGCGCTCATTCGGAAAGCGTCGAGTGTTGGTTGTAGCAAACGACGCTTGTCGGTCTGATTCAGATGCGGCCAACTTAAACTTTGTTCTAGTACCATCTTCGGCTTGGAAAGTTTTTTATCATTAACTGCTCGAAAGTCTATAGCCTGGCTAATTAGTGGCGAAGTTAGCACGTCTTTATTAGCGCTGTCTTGGCTGTACGAGCAGACTATCAAAGATCTTTTAGTCCTTGTAATCGCCACAAACATTAGTCGAGCGTAGTCATCGATATCGTCACCAGTAGGTTGAAGAGGTAAGTTTGCGGGCGCTTGTCGGCCATGCCGATTTGGTCGCCAATTGTTGTCGACGGCATCGACTATATAAACTGTGTCAAACTCTAGACCCTTAGCTTTGTGAACGGTTAGTAGGTCTACGGCATGATCGCCAGTAACAAACACGGATTCATCCGCAATAATTTGATTAGTCTCGCGTGATACTCGGATGAAATTAACTAGATCATCAAGACCCGCGTTGATAGATGAGAATTCGGACACTAATTGCGTTAGCAAGCGTAAGGCTGATAGTCCATGAATATAGTCGCTGCTTAGTTGATCTGGACGATTGGCATAGTAGGCGCTTAGCGGGCTAGTAAAATGCTCCCCTGCTCTTAGCCCAAGTAAGTATTCTAGTGTTAGAGTAATTGGTTGGTTGGGTGCATCTTGGCCTAGTTGTAGTAACCATTGTCTTAAGTTCTGTAGTTCTGGGCTTTTTTTTAGGCTACCCAGCCAGTCTGGCTTAGTACGATTAGTGACAGCCAATTCCCAAAGAGCCTGTGGCTCTATGTGCCACGCTGGATGACGTAGTAGGTCGGCCAAGAGCTCGTTGACTAACGGTAAATTACCATCACTGATTGCAAGTACCAGCCGAGCCAATGTGTATACTTGTGTTACAAGAGGATGATCCAATATGTTGTTTTGCTGCTCGTAACGAATGGGTACATTTTTAATTTGTAATTGGGCGGCTAGACGACGTAAGCTATCGTGCGAGCGTGCCAATACAGCGATGTTGGTGTTGCCTGACTGATAGTCCTGGGCGATACTATCGGCAACTGTGGCCAGTTCGTAATCTTGGTTTGGGTATGTAATGCCTTGAATGGTGCCCGGAACGGACGGTTGATAATTTGATCTCAGCTGTTTGCTAAGACCCGGCTCTCGGTTAACCAAACGGTCATTCACTGCACTAATTACGTTCTCGGCAGTAGACAGAATTTGGCTGCTAGATCGGTAGTTTTCTGTAAGAATAATTAACTGCGCATTCGGGTAACTGGTTTTGAACGACAACATGTTATTCAGCTCGGCGCCATTGAATTTGTAGATAGATTGATCATCGTCGCCTACTGCCATAATGTTCGGGTTGCCACCGGCCTGATGATGATCGGCTATTAAGTGAGCTAGCTGTAGTTGGGCGGCGTTAGTATCTTGGAACTCATCAATCAATACATACAAAAACTTTTCCTGTACATCGGCCCTCATATTGGGTTGGGATTGCAGTTGGCTGATTACCTCAACCACCATATCTGAATAATCATAGAAACCACGCCGATGTAACTCATTACGATACAGTTCGTATACATCTGCCAAGGCTAGCCACCAAGCGTTGCGTTCACGTTCTTTGAACATGCCCTTTTTGTCATCTACCGTTTGAACGAAGCGCTGCTTCCAAGCACCAATGTGTTTGGTTTTGTTAGTGCCTTCATCTTGCAAGCGGGCAAATTCAAATGAATCGACTATAACACTGCCTAGGTCTAGTAACGGCTGCAAGCTGACATCAATTCCCTGCCTCGGTAAATTACTGACCTTATTGTGCAGATTGCTGATTTGTTTGTAGCTAAGTGGTTTATCTAGCAAGGCAATTAGCTCTGGCTCGATGACATCCATGTAGGCTAGGTTGGCTGCAATTAAAGAGCGCAATTTGTCTGGTGTGAGGCCGGCCTCTTTCGCCAGGCGAAGGCCGTTCTGAACATCCTTGCCTGCTGTAAAAGTACCGGCAAACTTGAGTGCCAATGGATTGTCGAGCGGCAAACGGCCAAGTATGGTCTGGATAATTTCTAGCTGAACTACGTCGGGTGCCGACGACAGACGAGCACCGTTCCAAAAATAATCGGGGTAATTGTTCATTAACTCGGCAGCAAAACTATGAAAGGTTTTAACATTTACGCCAAGGGCTTTGCCGCCGGTAAGCTGGACGATACGTTCACGCATGTTAATGGCTGCTTTGTTAGTGAAGGTTAGACACAATATACTACCAGCATCGGTGTCAGTTTGTTGCAGAATGTTCGCTACCCGCATACTAAGTAATTGGGTTTTGCCAGTACCCGGTCCGGCTATAACAAGTACTGGCCCATCGATGGCATCGACGGCTTGTCGCTGAGCAGAATTGAGTTTTTGGTACTCATCCTCAAAAAACATGCTCTTATTGTACAGTTCATCTATAAACTAGTCATAGTGATTATGCTTAGTCAGTGTAAAATATAAGAGTGAAGATACGTAATATTCATGCTAGGCAGATTCTTGATTCGCGCGGCAACCCGACAGTCGAAGTTGATGTGGAGCTAGTTGATGGCAGTATTGGTCGGGCAGCTGTACCCAGCGGTGCCTCAACAGGAAAGCATGAGGCCATCGAGAAACGTGATGGTGGCCAAGATTACGGCGGCAAGTCTGTGATGAGTGTGGTAAAAACCATAGATAAAAAAATCGCCACCAGTTTAAAAGACCTGGATGCTGATAATCAACAGGCTGTAGATAATCAACTAATTCATCTAGATGGCAGTCCTAACAAACAAAATCTAGGAGCCAATGCTACGCTGGCGGTTTCGTTAGCGACCGCCCGAGCAGCCGCAGCTAGCCAAGACATAGCTTTGTTCCGGTACTTAAGTAAGTTTTTCCCCGATCGTAGTCCCAGTCTCCCCTTGCCTATGTGTAATGTAATTAACGGTGGTGTCCACGCTGCCGGATCGTCTGATATTCAAGAGTACATGCTGGTACCATATGGTGCCAAAGATTTTACGACTGCCTTACGCATGCTAGCCGAGATTTACCAGCAGCTAAAAAGCTTGCTTAAAGACCAAGGCTTATCTACTTTGGTTGGTGACGAGGGCGGTTTTGCCCCTCACCTAAAAACCAACCACGCTGCCCTTGCAATGCTGGTTACTGCGGTACAGGCGGCTGGTTACGAGCCTGGCAAAGATGTTGGTTTTGCCCTAGACGTGGCAGCTAGCGAAATGTTTAACATGCAAACCGCCAGTTATGATTTTGTCTGTGATAAGACTAGTCGTGATCGGGCGCAAATGTTGGCTTGGTACAAAGAGCTATTTGCTGCTTACCCGATTATTTCTATTGAAGATGGTCTTAACCAAGATGACTGGTCTGGCTGGGCTGAACTAGTTGAAGAGTTTGGCCAAAACCGACTGGTCGTAGGCGATGATTTATTGGTGACTAATATAGGACGAGTGCGTCAGGCAGTCGAACAAAAGTCTGCAACCGCTGTTCTGATCAAGCCGAATCAAGTCGGTACTCTTAGCGAGACAATAGCTACTATGCAGGCTGCCTTTACAAATAATCTGCAATGTATAGTTTCTCACCGATCTGGAGAAACCGAAGATACCTTTATTGCACATTTAGCTGTGGCGAGTGGCTGTGGGCTTATAAAAACCGGCTCGGTCGCCCGCGGCGAAAGAACTGCCAAATATAACGAGCTGTTACGTATTAGCGAATTACTGGCTGACAATAATCTACATAGCTACTTTACTCACAAATAACTTATGCTTATGGCATACTAGAATCATATGGCCAAAATTTATATATACGACGCCACTAATACTGACCGAACACAATTAACCGAGTTATTCGCCGAGTCTGGTAATGAGCTTGTTTTTAGTGAAGAATCATTGTCAAAAGAAACGGTTCAGGAAGATGCCGAAGTAGTATCGGTTTTTTTGACCAGTGAACTGAATGAAGAACTAATTAGATCTATGCCTCACTTGCGGCTTATTGCTTGTCGGTCTACCGGTTTTAATAATGTTGATCTCAATACTGCCCATGACCGCGGCATATTAGTGGTTAATGTACCAACCTACGGCGACCATACAGTGGCCGAATACGCGATTGGTTTGTTGCTGATGCTGACACGCAAGTTATTGGCGGTGGTTCAAGCAACCGAGCAAGGAGTGTCAGGACATGAAGCCTATATTGGTACTGATTTGGCCGGTAAAACTTTAGGCGTGGTAGGTGCTGGGCATATTGGCCAACGCATGCTGCAGATTGGTAAGGGTTTTGGGATGCAGTTGTTAGCATATGATCCGCGACCTCAGCCAGGTGTAGCTGAGCAGAACGGTTTTGCTTACGTTCAGTTGGATGAACTTCTACGCAGCTCTGATGTGATTAGCTTGCATGTGCCCTTGACCCCCGATAACCAACATTTAATTGGCCGCAAACAATTCGATATCATCAAGTCCGGGGCAATTTTAGTGAATACCGCTCGAGGCGAGCTGGTCGATACCGAAGCTCTAATCGAATCATTGCAAACCGGTAAACTGTCGGGAGCAGCTCTAGATGTAGTAGAGGGTGAGAAAATGCTGGCGGTTCACGAAGAAATGGCAATGCTTAGGACTCACTTGGTGCCAAACGAACAGCTGCGCAAAAAGCTAGAAATAGACATTCTTAGCAAAATGCCGAACGTGGTTTTGACTAACCACAATGCATTTAATACTGTCGAGGCGGTACGTCGAATCAACTCGACAACAACCGATAATATTAATCTATATTTGTCTGGTAAGCCTCAGAATATCGTTCGTCCGGCAACGGCTAGTCATGGAAAGCTTATTATCGTAAGACATGGCGAATCCGAGTGGAACGCCTTAGGGGTCTGGACAGGCTCGCGCGATGCTCACCTATCAGAGAAAGGTTTTCACGAAGCTGCACAGCTAGGTCAGGCTTTGCAAAATCAACATTTTGATATTGCCTACGCTTCGCAACAAATTCGCTCTCTCGAAACATTAGAAGGCATATTAGATGCATCTCAACAATTTGATGTGCCAATCGAACGAAGCAAAGCTTTGAATGAACGTGATTATGGTAACTATACCGGCAAAAATAAATGGCAAGTCAAAAAGGAGCTAGGTGAAGCTGTTTTTGATCACCTGCGAAGAGATTGGGATTATCCAGTACCTAATGGCGAAACTTTGCATATGGTTTACGACCGGGTTGTACCATTTTATCAACAGCAAATACTACCAAAGTTACTGGCCGGCAAGAACGTGCTAGTTGTTTCTCATGGCAACGCTATTCGGGCGTTAATGAAGTATATAGAATCGATTAGTGATGCAGGCATTGCTCAGGTAGAAATGCTACTGGGCGACATCTTAACCTACGAGGTGGATGACAAAGGATTGATGGTTAAAAAAGGCAAACAAAGTATCGAAGCCCCAAAATCGGCCATTAAGTAGGCTTGCGTTCATAACTTTATAAGATCATTATATAAGTAGGAGTTCACAATGGCTGCGCATAGAGACAGAGTATTAAAAGAGTTACGCAAAAGTGGTGTCACGACCTATGGTCTACTCAAGCTTGAAGCCCGGGCATTACACAACATCATTCGCGAGGATGAACATATTCGGGCGGCCGTTTATGGGCGATACACTGGTGGTTCAGCCATGTTGTTAGCAACGGATCATAGAATAATATTCTTTGACAAAAAACTGCTGTTTTCGAAGGCCGACGAAGTTCGGTACGAAATGGTCTCGGGTATCGAAAACGATACGCAAAGTTTGTTCTCGGCAATTAACTTACATACCCGAATCAAAGATTATAAACTCCGGTTTGTTAATCCGGCTTGTGCGGCTAAATTTGTAGGATATATCGAGCAACGCCGTATCGAACAGCTTGAACAGAATGGGTCTATGATCCCCCGAAACGATTTGTCGCAGCCGGATAGACTGGCTATCAATGGCTCGGAAGTTAAACACCCAACCCAAGAGGACAATGACATTTACAAGCTGCCCGATGAAGCGTTTAACTTCCTGCGCAACCATCAACTAGCTGTTTTGTCGACTGTTGATCGAAATAATCAAGTTGATGGCGCTACAGTGTACTACACGCTCGATAAACAAGGTTTGGTTTACGTGACTACA
>CAYXYR010000018.1:0-14226 GCA_964469435.1 uncultured Candidatus Saccharibacteria bacterium
GGTGGTTCGCAAGGCTGACGATGTCATACCGGAAGTAGTAGAACGACTTGCCGACATGAGGACAGGCAAAGAAAAGGTTTTTGTTATGCCTAAGCAATGCCCAGAATGCCAGACAGACCTTACAAAGCTCAAAGCAGATGAGGCAGTGTGGCGATGTCCTAACAATCTTTGCTCAGCACGCAATCAAAAGCATATTGAACATTTTGCCAGCAAGGGAGCGCTTGATATAGAGGGTATGGGTGAAAAAAATGTGGATGCCTTGCTTGGAGCTGGGCTCATTAGCGACCAAGCAGACATCTATTCGCTAAAAGCCAGTCAATTGCTATCGTTAGAAAGATTCGCCGAGGTTAGCGCCAAAAAGCTCGTGGCGGCCATACAGGCAAAGAAACATCCATCCTTGGCTAGGTTTATTTTTGGGCTTGGCATACGACACGTTGGTTCACAAACTGCCATTGATTTGGCTAATCAATTTCGGACATTGGATGCCATAGCCCAGGCCACAATCGAGCAGTTGAACCAAGTCGAAGGTGTTGGCGAAGTGGTAGCCGAGGCTATAGTGGTGTGGTTTGCGGATCCTCTAAACCAAAAGCTGCTTAAGAAGTTTACTGATTTGGGTGTAGAACCACTGCCCGTGAGTACTATCGGTGGCCCCCTGGAGGGCAAAAGTTTTGTTGTTACTGGTACGTTACAGGCCATGGGTCGAGACCAGGCTGCCGAAAAAATTCGAGAACTTGGTGGGACCTTCCAATCTTCGGTCGGTAAAGACACAGATTATTTGGTTGTTGGGGCTAATGTAGGAGCTAGTAAACTAGCCAAGGCCGCCAAGCTAGGTACGACGCAAATTACCGAATCAGACTTAATAGATATGTTGAGTCAATAAAGTGCGAAATAAACCACTGCGGGTTGCTAGCGACAGGCAGTTACAAAAAAACATGCGTCTTTATATCGTAACGCGTGTCTTTCAGAAACGAGTATTCCTCCCATTAGTAGGTATCTACTTTACTACCCGAGGTGGTATGAGTTTACGCACTTTGGGCTTTCTTTTTAGTTGGTTCGCACTCGTCCAAATTGTTGCCGAGCTGCCAACTGGTTATTTTGCAGATACTTATGGCAAGGTTCGGAGCCTGCGGGTCGGCGCATTTCTAAATGTTATTGCGTCTAGTATGTACGTGCTATTCCCAAATCCGATAGCTATATTCATTGCATATTCGTTTGAGGCTCTTGGCTATAGTTTTTTTGGAGGTGCCAGCGAGGCAGTACTACATGATACTCTTGAAGCACAGGGTAGGGCCGATAACTATACTAAAATTCATAGTCGCATTCAAGCGGCGTCTTTGGGTATTAATGCTGTGCTTATGGCATTGATTCCGCTGACCTACAAGATTGATCCCCGATTACCTTTTCTTATAAGTGCGGCGCTTTATTCGGTATTATTATGGGTTAACTTCCATATTCACGAGGTTTTTGCGCCGCATAAATCAAGGACTAGCCTTACGCTAAGACAGAAGTTTGGGTCGCTGAGTAAGTACAAACCAATCTTACTATTTTTCGTACTTCTGGGGGTTGTATCAGCTACCTATACGGCACCCTCTGATTATGTAAATATCCAACTTAAAAATTTGCACATTCAGCCGCAATTACTTGGGTTTATATATAGTGCGGCGAGCATTGTGGGAGTGTTAGTCGGCCTGTTTGTGCACTATCTAAAGCGACTAAAGTTTAGTTCTTACGTAATGCTTGATATTATGTTTGCCACAGCCTTGCCACTCTGCGTGTGGTACAATCATGCCTTTGTTATTATGTTTACCTTTGTTTTGACAATGGCCTTTTGGCGTTATCGGCGCATTATCTACCAAGCGCATCTATTAGAGATTTTCCCAACTCGGCAAAAGGCCACTCTATTGTCGGCTATGAATAACATGACCGACATCTTCGAATTTGCGATACCAATCGGCTTTGGGTTGGTGGTGGCGTCACGCGGTATACCAACTGCATTTGGGTTGGTAGCCATGCTAATTCTATTCGTATCTTTCCCTTTGTTTATGGAGACTAGTGCCCTACACGCTAGAGCAAGGCGTATTGTTGATTAAACTCAGTTACTAATTACGCCGACTTTTAGGGCGGCTAACTGGGCCGAGGACTTGCTAGAGGCGTTTGGATCACCGTGCTGGCCTTCGAACGCGGCAGTTGCATCTTTACCACAAAAAGGTGTGATTTGATCTGCGCCACCACGGTGTTGGCCTAGAAAGTCTGTAACGTTGTAAACTCCCTTACTTACAATAATCCAACAATCACTTGTGCTGCCGTGCTTGGCTACTTCGGCCTTGCTGTAATTGCCCGAAGGGCTAGCCGTACTGGATGTTGATCCAGTTGCCGTAGTGTTTGAATTGGTGCTCGGTTTGCTGGCGCTATTGTTTTTTACCAAAACGGCAATACCTATAATACCAATTACCGACACGGCCACTAGGCCCAGAATATATTTCTTCATTAGATTACTTTCGTTACATTTACATAATTACTATACACATTTATTGCTGAATATAGACTGAAACAATATTGACTATCAATAACAATAAGCGTAATGTTGAGCTAAAGTGAGACACAAAAAATCAACGGTCTTTTTCTGTTTTTCGCCGCCCGTTATGATCGCTACGGCTGTGATTGAATTAGGTTTGCTGCTGTATACTTTGGTGCGTTATAAGCTAACTTTGATTGTTAGGCTGATTATGGCTATCTTGTTTTTCTTGGCAGCCTTCCAGATTGCCGAATACAACGTTTGTGGCGGTATGGGCCTGCAGGCACAGGCTTGGTCTAGAATTGGTTTTATGGTTATCGCCACTTTACCGGCATTGGGTGTACAGACGATATTGGCGATAGCTAAAGCATCTATGGTTTGGCTAGAGGTATTGGCCTGGGCAGCGGCTGGCTACTGGATAGTACTGTTTGGGCTGAGCAATAATGCCTTTAGCGGCTATAAATGTGGCGGCAATTATATAATCTTTCAAATACGGAACAGCTATGGATTATGGTATGGAATACATTACTATTTATGGCTGTTTGTAGGTATTGGCCTGGCTCTGTGGCTGGCCGGAAAGGCACATGGGAAGGTTAAACAAGCCCTAAACTGGTTTGTGATTGGCTATGGAGTTTTTATCATTCCTACTGCAGTCGTGAATACACTTAACCCACAAACTACCGCTGGTCTGCCTTCTATTTTGTGTGGATTCGCTGTTGTGTTCGCGGTGTTGTTGGGGGTTAAGATTACTCCACTAGTAGCGACCACGAAACGATTGACAAATAAACATAAGCGTACTAATGTATAGATAATCGTGCGTCGTTAGCGGCGCGTGAAATAAACATTATAAAAACAAAAACCACCCGCCGCGGGTGGGCACGCACGAAACTAAAATCACCCCATGTGGGTGATTTTATTATTGAGGTTGGCGCTGGAAGCCGCCTACTAACCGAAGCCTTCTGGTCGCTTCTAAAGTCATCGCTACACCAGTCACTCCGGCAATGGCTGCTGTGCCAGTGGTTAAGGCCATTTCTATAGGGAAGGTTGTAGTTTCTGAGTCCATGCGGTCACCCAGCTCTTGTTCTTGTGGGTTACCAATGGGCGTAGTTACGTAATCTTGTAGTAATTGATGGTGCTCATCTAAGCGGTTAATTGCCATAGCGCCAGGCAGCAACGAAGCTGCGGCTAAACACATACCGCCTACAAATTGCCATCGTTTGTTACGAATAAGCTGTAAGCGCTCTTTTGTGGGTACGTATGAACTACGAATTTCTTCCGACATTCATATATATTAACACAAAAACATTAAAAAAGCAATTATGGTGGAGATACGGGGACTCAAACCCCGGACCTCATCGCTGCCAGCGATGCGCTCTAATCAACTGAGCTATATCCCCAGAACTACACGATTCTACAACAAAATCACCCAGAATACCACAGTTATGGCAATTTTTTGACCTGCTTTTTAATCGTTGGCGTAATGGTGCGTTTGGCAAAAGCTTCGCACTCGGCCTTGGCGTCAGCGTACATCATTTGTTGTGGAGGTGTTTTTTGTGTCCAAGCACTAGGGCCACGCAAAGCACCTACTACACCCATTTCGTGGGCTACTTTGAGGTAACGTATGGCGTCTATTACTACACCAGCGCTGTTTTCGCTGTCTTGAACCGACAATTTAGCATCTATCGTTACCTCGGCATCACCAAAGCCGCGCAGACGAACATTAAAATAAGCTACTTTATTGTCTTTGAGATAGGGTAGGTAAGTGCTAGGCCCAGCAAACAGACTGTGCTCTGGCACGGGAATTCCACGTAGGTCATTTTGGGCGCGAATAACGTTTTCTTTGCTTTTCTTTTTGCTGGCCAGTCGTGATTGCACCATCATGTTATTGAAGTCGGTATTCCCGCCAATATTGAGTTGTTGATGAAAATCTACAATCATGCCACGATCAAATGCTAACTCCTGAATAACTTGACTCAACACGCTAGCGCCAAGCTGGCTGCGCATGTCGTCGCCTACAATTGGTAGGCCGGCATCTATAAATTTTTTCTCCCATTTGGGGTCACTGGCTATAAAAACTGGAATGCAGTTTAGGAAAGCTACACCGGCATCAATAGCTGCTTGAGCATAGAATTCGGTAGCTTTTTGTGAACCTACAGGAAGGTAATTGATCAGAATGTTGGCCTTGGCATCTTTCAATGCCTCAACCATATTTACCGGTTTATCTTTGGCTATGCGGAAGCCCTGGTCTTCGGGCTGATCGAGCATATAATCACTTACGCCGTCCAACGGATTGCCCATCTGGACAATTGGCCCGGCAGGAACATCTTCTTGAAAAACACGAGCACAGTTTGGTTTGGCAAAAATTGCTTCACCAGTTGACTTACCGACTTTACGAGGGTCGACATCAAATGTTGCCACAACTTCAATGTCGCTTGGTCTGTAGCCGCCAATACTGGCAAACATAACACCTGGTATGTTGTCGGTTTTATGATCTTTGTAATATTCTAGACCCTGATAAAGTGAAGAAAAGCAGTTGCCTATACCGACTACTGCGACTCTGATTTTGCGTTTTTCGGACATTTGTTACCCCCTATTGCTGTCAAAGCAAACAATGACAGTTGATACATAATATAGCGATTTAGGAATATATTTACTACTGCCTAGCCAAAAAAATCTAAGTCACGGATATCGGATGGCAAAAAGCCTTTACTCGGCTTAAAATCGGCTTCCCATTTGTAATCTTTGCCATAGCCCAATTCATCCATTAGCTTGGTCGGTGCATTACGTAGATGCAATGGCACCGGCAAGTCGGGGTTATCTTTGGCTGCCTTAAGCGCACTGTACATGGCGTTGCTGACCTGGCGCGACTTAGGTGCTTTAGCTAGTACGGTGGCGCAATGAAACAAGCTGTATTGGGCCTCTGGCATGCCAATTTGGGCTACCGCCTGAAAGGTACTTACCGCCAGATTTAACGCCGCTGGCGCAGCTAGGCCGATATCTTCGCTGGCAAAAATTACCATCCGTCGTGCGACAAACTTGGGATCTTCGCCCGCATGAAGCATCCTGGCAAGGTAATAAAGTGTGGCGTTTGGGTCCGAACCACGCATACTTTTTATAAATGCACTGATTATGTTGTAGTGGGCTTCGCCGTTTTTATCATATCCGGGTATACGTTTTTGAGCCGCCGTAGTGACTGTATCTTTTGATATTGTTTTGCCATTGGCAAGTTGGGCTGCAACCTCCAGGTTACCAAGAGCCACTCGTCCATCGCCCCCAGAAAGTTCAGCTAGCAAATCTACAGAATTTGAGGGTAGTTGCTTAGTAGTTAAATTGAGCCGTTTAGCACCGCGACGGATTAGTTTTTTCATGTCGACTTTAGCCAATGGCTCTAGTACGACTACACGGCTGCGACTAAGGAGCGGAGTGATAATTTCGAAGCTGGGATTCTCGGTGGTGGCGCCGATTAGTGTAATTGTGCCACGTTCGACATGCGGTAAAAAAGCGTCTTGTTGGGCTTTGTTAAAACGATGAATTTCGTCTACAAATAACAAAGTGGGTATTTGCAAACGGGCGTTTTGTTCGGCGTGTTGGATAACACGACGAACATCAGCAACGCCAGAAGTCACGGCACTTAGCTCCATCCAATCGGCTCCAGTTTCTTTGGCGATGATTCGGGCCAGAGTGGTCTTGCCGCTACCAGGCGGCCCCCAAAAAATTAGACTGACTGGTTTTTTGGTTCGAACAATCTCTCGTATCAATTTGCCTTGACCAATCAGATGTTGCTGACCGATTATGTCGGTTAGTTTATCGGGCCGCAACTGTTCGGCTAAAGGTCTTGCCATGTCTTTAGTATACGCTGCTGTCTGTTACAATACTGACATGCCAAAAACTTCATCACCCAAAAAAGTTATTACACTCACAGTTAAACCAATCCACACTATTAGCATGTTTGTTGCCGGTGCGTTATTGTTCGGCGTATTTTCGGTACTATGGATTCAAAAAGTTTACACCGGTCCAAGCCGCGTTTTCTGGGGCATGATAGAGAACAACCTAAGCACTAGCGGGGTAACTAGACGTACCGTTAACGAACAGGGAGGTCAAAAAACCGACCAGTACACTCAGCTTAGTTTTGTAGATCCAGTTGCTTCCCATAGCTACGTCGATCTAGTGCAAGGAGATGGAAATAACGGTACCCAAGTTCGCACCGAAACAATCGGGACTAAAGACACCGACTATAGTCGTTATATCAGCATTAAGACCAATCAAAAATCTCAAGATGGCAAGCCGCTTGACTTTAGTAAAGTTCAACAAGTTTGGGGTAAGAGCGATCAATTAGGGGGCGGGCAGTATTATCGGCAGGCAGCGCTGGGGTTAGTCTTGTTTGCTAATTTAGATAACGCTACAGCTCTGGAAGTATCCAATAAGCTGCGCCAGCAAGATGTGTACACTGTTGATTATTCAAAAGCCAAAAGCACAAAAGTAAACGGCAAGAGTGTCTGGACATACGCCGTTAAGCTTGACGTTGCCAAGTACTTAACAGTTGTAAAAGAATATTCAAAAAAGCTTCCGCTTGGTAACATCGACGAGCTTGACCCCGAGCAATATAAGTCTAGCCCACCTATCGAGTTGTCGATCTCTGTCGGTAAATTATCACGACAAGTAGTTCAGATTCAGACTAGTGACGGCCAAAAAGAAGATTATCTAAGCTACGGGCTTAAAGCCCCAGTCGAACTGCCCGAAAAAACAATTCCAATATCAGACTTACAACAACGGCTTCAGCAAGCCAGATAGCACCACAGCTGCTACAATAATCGTATGTTTAAGAACATGGCCAAGACTATAATTGTGCAGCTTTCTTGGTTTTTTGCCCGGGCTTACGTAAAGAAGTTCAACCCGATTATAATTGGCGTAACTGGCAGTGTAGGCAAGTCGGGCACAAAAAGGGCCATAGCACATGTTATATCGGCTGAAAAGAAGGTTGCATGGCAAGACGGCAACTATAACGAGATAGTTACGGTGCCACTGGTCTTTTTTGGGCTGTCCAAGCCTTCATTATTCAACCCGATCGCTTGGGTTGGGGTGTATTTACGGATGATTAGTCAAATTGCTAAGTCACGGGGGGCTGATGTAGTTGTGCTGGAGTTGGGGACTGATGCCCCGGGCCAGATTGCTGAGTTTGGTCGTTATCTAAGGCTTGATTATGCTGTTGTCACCGCCATAACACCGGAACATATGGAGAATTTTAGCAGCATTAATGATGTGGCTAACGAGGAACTAACAGTTTTAAATTTTGCGCAAAAAGGGTTTGTTGATCAGTCAATTGTTGATGCAGGGTACATAAAATTATCAAATGATATCAAGAGCTATGGAAGTTCGAATAAATCTAATATTAGCTATCGATCATCTGCTGAAGATCTGATAATTCGTACTTCTAGATCTACTATTAAGACAAAGCCAATGTTGCAGGGTTCGCATCAGTTTGGAGCTTGTGCAATCGCAGCTTTCTTGGCTCAAGAACTGGGATTATCCGACGAAAATATTACCCAGGCAATTAGAGGGCTGATACCCATGCCAGGGCGCATGCAGCCGCTTATAGGCAAAGATGGGTCACGGATAATTGACGATACATACAATGCTAGCCCCGAAGCTATAAAGGCAGCGCTGGAATATTTGTACGTCCAGCCTGAAAAACATAAGGTTGCAATTATTGGCAATATGAATGAGATGGGGCCTGCTTCGGTAAAGCTACATAGAGAGCTGGCAAAATATATAAATCCAGATAAATTAAACCAAGTTATTACAATTGGACCAGATGCAAATAAGTATTTTGCTCCCGCAGTCAAAGAACTCGGTTGTAAAGTTAGCTCGTTTGATTCGCCCATTGAAATAGGCAGTCTACTTGCCAGTGAAGATTTATCGGATACTATTTTGCTATTCAAGGGTTCACAGAACAGAGTTTTTCTTGAGGAGGCCATTAAGCCCATTCTAGCTAATCCATCAGACTCGAGTAAGCTTGTTCGACAGAGCTCTTACTGGCTAAAGCGAAAAAGAGCTCAATTTAGGGGCAAGAGTTGAAAGTTTTGGTTATTGGCGGCGGCATATCGGACGAACGTGACATTTCTCTTAAATCTGCTCGGGCTATTTTGGAAGCCGCCAGAACGGCTGGTAATGAAGCTGACTTTTACGACTGGGATGGTTCTTCAGAGTGGCTGATGGCAAACGCAAAAGTATATGAAGTCATTCTGCCTATTTTGCACGGACCTGGCGGTGAGGATGGGCTCATTCAATCGATTATCGAGAAAACAAAAGTACCATATTTAGGGACTGATGCTGCAGCCTCGGCTGTTTGCATGGATAAACAACGCACGCGAGAAGAATTAATGAAATCAGGTGTCCGTATTCCAGCCGGTCAGACTGTATTCTGGGAAGAATACATAGTAAATCCATTATCAGACAAGGGCCATGTAGTTAAGCCATTGAGTGGTGGCTCGTCAATCGACACGCACATATTGCCAGATGGTAGACCATCAAATCTTGCTGACATCCACGAATCATTTATCAAGCATGGCACGCTATTGATCGAAGAATTTATAAGTGGACCAGAGATTACCGTGCCAGTATTGCACGGCAAGCTACTGCCAGTCATCGAAATAATACCGCCCGAAAACGAGTTTTTTGATTTGGAGAATAAGTATAATGGCAAGACCAAGGAGCTTATTCCGCCTAAATCTATCTCCAAGCATTTACAGACAGTCGCACAAGACCTGGCACGACAGGTACACGACATCATGCATGCTCGGCACTTGTCGCGGGTTGATATGATTGTGCAGCAAGATGAGCTTGTGGTGCTAGAAATTAATACTATTCCTGGCATGACAAACCAAAGTTTGTTCCCGCTTGCAGCTAAGCATGCTGGCATGGATATGCCGGCGCTAGTCGAGTACTTAATCAAACTTTGCCTGGAGGTAAAATGAGCAAACCTATACAAGAGTATTTGGTGTTTTTCGACGACGACCTAGTGCCTTTTGATAAGGCTAACTTGCATATCGCGAGTTCGGCAGTACTATATGGCCTAAGTGTTTATACGGTATTTCCTGTTAACAAAACACCAGCTGGTATGGCGGCTTTTCGTCTGGAAGATCATTACAGACGCTTAACTGAGTCGGCCCATATAATTGGCATGGATCAGTTTGCTCAAAACTGGAGTCAAGAACGATTTACTACTGCTGTCAAAAAACTCATCCGTCAAAACGGCGTCGACCAAGACGTTTTTGTGCGAGCAACAGTGCATGTAGTTGACTTGGTCCCTGGCACGCGTTCACGCGGCATGAAGACAATCCTTAGTATGTTCGTTTACCCAGCTAATTCAATTGTTCCACGCGACGGTGTCCGGCTAAAGAGTAGTGTATGGCGACGAATTCCAGACAATGCAATTCCGGCAAGAGCAAAGGTGAACGGGGCCTATGTAAATTCTGTTTTGGCTAAGCAAGATGCGCTAGATAGTGGCTATGATGACTGTATTCTATTAGATAGTCAGGGGCATGTTTGCGAACTTTCGGCTGCTAACATATTTATGGTACGCAATAATATGCTTATCACGCCCAGCACTACAAACGATATCTTGGAAGGTATAAATCGCAAGACGGTTATAGAGTTGGCTAAAGATAATAATATAGCCATACAAGAACGAACGGTTGATTTGACCGAGTTATATATTGCCGATGAGGCATTTGTGTGTGGCACATCCGCTTTTATATCCCCTATTAAAGAGGTAGATGCCCGGGTTATTGGCAAGGATGTGCCGGGTAGAATTACTAGTCTTATCGCTAATTTGCACAATAAAGCGCTTCATGGTGATTTGGACGACTACAACTATATGACGATTTTGTAGATTCTGTTGTAAACTATCAGAACTGATGAAGGCGAGGTATAGACAATTACCTAAAGCGGTATGTTATGTACTGGTGTATGGGTTGATATTGTTTGGTGTTTTTGGCTGGTGGCAAGAAATTCGTGCCGATGGTGCTGGTGGCGATGTTGGCAACGACAGCGTGCCACAAAATGCCTTTCACTTAGAAAAGGAAAATCATCAAGGGCACCATCGACATCAGCCATTACCTTGGCAGCCAACGTCGGCTACTCAAGCCTTTGCCGAACAACCCGAAATACGAATTGCTGAGTCCCAACGTGCAGAAGTTGATTGTACGAAAGTTGCATGTATAGCACTGACTTTTGACGATGGCCCCGAACCAACTGCAACAAACGTTTTGCTCGACTCGCTCGCAAAACACCAAGCTGTTGCAACATTCTTCTTGATTGGTAACCGAGCGGCAGCTCATCCCTCACTGGTTAAGCGTATGGTGTTGGGCGGCAACGAAATTGGTAATCATAGCTTCGCACACCCATTTCTTACTAAAATTCCTCCCGAACAAATCGATGATCAGGTTGCTAAGGCTCAACAAGCAATTGTGGCAGCTGGCGCACCGGCACCAATAGCCATGCGGCCACCATATGGGGCGATGAATAAGACCGTAACAGATAGGGTGAACATGCCCCTAGTGCTCTGGAATGTTGATCCGCACGACTGGGCCGAGAAGGATCCAAACAAAATTGCCTTGGCGGTGACCTCTCAAGCCAAGCAAGGTTGTATCTTGTTATTGCATGAGCGCCCAACCACGGCCGCTGCAATGGATGCAATCTTGAGTGATTTACAAAAAAGGTTTGTATTGGTGACAGTTAACAAATTACTTGGGCTAAAGCCAGAATCTCGCGGACAGTTCTTTTCGCAATATACTAGTCGCTAGAGGGTTAGTTGTATAGGTGTGGTGATGTGTCTTCGGGGGAAATACCGAAATCGATGTATGGTGGATCGACAAAAAGTATTACAGCATGTCGACGAGGCACAATGCCTCCCACCAAACTAGCTGGATCAACAATTCTGTCTACCCCGTGCCACAGCGGCCTGAAAGGCGACTGGCCCTTGTACATTTTGCGATGTATAGCCCCAAAAAAAACATAGGCTTCGCCAGGTATGGTGTCATGCCTTATTCTTTCGGTATCTGCCCCGGAGTAAATATTGCCCCAAAAGCCCGGTGCATCGGCATAGGCTTGGATTGTTAGCCCGCCGATATCAAAGTGCGGTCGGGCCACTTCTTCAGTTGATTCAGACAAATCGTAGGCATCGTAACTTAGTATTCTCATAAACGAAAAACTATCAGCGCCATTGGGTAGTGCGTCGAAATAAGCCCGTGATATGCCTGGATGGGAGCCCTCGACATTGGCTAGAGTAGCTTTGGCTGACTTAATAAGATCTTGGTGAATATCAAAGCCCGCCTCCAGAAAATCGCTAACCGAGCGGGGCGGATTAGGTAAAACTACCTGCCAGTAATCACGTGCTAACTCATTAAAGTGAAACAAACTTTTAGCATCCTGATACTGCAATCCATTATCGTTGAATTTTGCTTCTTTGCGTACATAGCCAATGTCATTACCAAACCGCATATCGGTCTTGAAGGCAGTTTGCTCTAATGCCTCTGGTGAATCTGCAACTGCATGATCAAACAATTCTATGCACTCTTCAAAGGCCGTCGGCTCTACGGTCATGGCAATTCTGCCTACACCGCCGGCAATTAGTTGCTTCTCTAATGGGGTAAAAGTTTCTGGTGTGGCTAAGCCAAAACCATAATGTTGCTGCGCTTGCTCCAAGTTCATAAATACCTGGTCTTCACGTATGCAGCTTGCTGTAGTCATTTACCCTCCTGACTTATTTTTATAGTAACAACTGTGTTCTCAAAAAGCCACCAGGTTGTATCTGTTACAACTCTGTTAAATCTGGTATAGTTGGTCAGATATGAAACGATACAATCCCAAAGAAATCGAGCCCAAGTGGCAGCAAATCTGGCGCGAAACCAACGTTTACACTACTGACTTAGAGAGTTCCAAACCTAAATACATTGCTTTTGGTATGTTCAACTACCCAAGTGGCGCAGGTATTCATGTGGGTCATGCCATGAACTTTACGATTAGTGATGTGCTGGCCCGTTTTAAGCGCCAGCAAGGCTACGAGAGTTTTAATCCAGTTGGTTGGGACAGCTTTGGTTTGCCGGCAGAAAACTATGCCATCAAGGCGGGTGTATCGCCCCAAGAAAGCATGGCCAAAATCATCCCTGACTACCACAAGCAATACCAAGCCATGGGCTGGGGCAACGATTGGGAAAAAGAGATTACAACTAGCGAACCAGAGTACTACAAATGGACGCAATGGATTTTTGTAAAGATGCACGAACACGGCCTAGCCTACCAAGACAGCCGCTGGCAGTGGTGGTGTACCAAGTGTCAGACAGTTTTGGCAAACGAACAGGTTATTGACGGCAAGTGCTGGCGCCACGAAGGCAAGGACGACCCCATAATCGAAAAGAAAGAAGTCAAACAGTGGTTCTTTAAAATTACCGACTACGCAGACGAGCTATTAGAGGCAACTGACGAGCTTAACTGGACCGAGAGCGTTAAGTTGGCCCAAAAGAACTGGATAGGCAAAAGTAGCGGCGCAGAGATAAAGTTCCAGGTCAAAGATTCTGAAGATCAGATTACCGTGTTTACAACTCGTCCCGACACGCTGTTTGGTGTGACATTTATGGTGTTGGCACCTGAGCATGAGCTAGTCAATAAGTTGACTGAAGAATCAAAGCGAAAAGAAGTCGAAGCTTACATCAAATCTACCGCCAACAAAACAGAGGTAGAACGCCAGGCCAGCAAAGATAAAACTGGTGTATTTTTGGGTTCCTATGTAATTAACCCAGCAAATGACCAAGAAATCCCAATTTATATAGCCGACTATGTACTTAGCGGCTACGGTACTGGCGCCATCATGGCCGTACCGGCTCACGACGAACGCGACTACGAGTTTGCTAAGAAGTTTGATCTAAACATAGTTCGCGTAGTTAGTAATTCCGCCGAAGATGCAGAGTGCACGCACGATGAAGGCACTATGTTAAATTCAGGTGAATACAACGGCCTGAAGTCAGAGGAGGCTCGCGAAAAAATTGTAGCCGATCTGGCCAAAAAGGGTGTCGCCAAAGAAAAGATCAATTACCGTATGCGCGATTGGAGCATTAGCCGTCAGCGTTATTGGGGCGCACCGATCCCTGTAGTGAATTGCCCAGATTGTGGCCCAGTTGTCCTGAGCGAGGAACACCTTCCGGTAACATTGCCAGAACTAACCGATTTTAAACCAAGTGGTGATGGCCGCAGCGCCTTGGCTCGGGCTAAAGACTGGCTAGAGACGACTTGCCCAAAGTGTGATGGCCCAGCCGAACGCGAAACCGACACCATGGACACATACGTAGACAGTGCTTGGTACATGTTCCGCTACCTAGACCCACACAACCAGCAGAAAATATTCGATAGCAAAATTGTAAACAAGTGGATGCCAGTAGATTTTTATAACGGTGCCGACCACGCCACAGCCCACCTGCTATACGCTCGATTTTTGACCAGGTTCTTTAACAAGCTTGGTTTAGTGGAACGTCCAGAACCATTCAAGCAAATGCTGTACAACGGCAAAGTAACCGCCAAAGACGGTGCGGCTTTTTCTAAGACTCTTGGTAATGGCCCAGACCCACTAGACATCATTGCTCAGGGTTACGGGGCAGACGCACTGCGAACTTACCTGATGTTTGCTGCACCGCAAGAGTTTGGAGCCCGATGGGATG
>CAYXYR010000019.1:0-14096 GCA_964469435.1 uncultured Candidatus Saccharibacteria bacterium
CCTACCATTACCAGACTGGTTTACGAAAGGTAAAGATGAAGATAACTAAATTCGTTCATTCTTGTGTTTTGGTTGAAGATGGCGGCCGTGCGGTACTTATTGACCCGGGGGCTTTTAGTTGGCAGAGTGGGTTGGTTGACGTTGCTTCTTTGCCTAAACTCGATGCAATTTACGTAACACATTTACACGGTGACCATTTAGAGGAACCTTTTATAAAGGCGCTTCTTGAATCGCAGCCGAATGTGCCTTGGATTGCTCCGGAAGATGCCGCTAGGCAATTACAGTCTTTTGGCGTACAGAATATATCTCAGCAAACGCCATCGGGCGACAGCATTTTTATTGGCGACCACGCCAACCTAGATCCGCTTGGGCCAACACCAAAAAACATGGTTGTGCACCTGGCCGATAAACTAACTCACCCAGGCGATAGTCACACCTTTACCCAAACTAAACTAGTATTGTGTCTGCCAGTCGACGCACCTTGGGGAAGTACGCTAGACGCAGTTCGTTTGGCTATACAACTCAAACCAAAATATGTTCTGCCTATTCATGACTATATGTGGAACGATACATGGCGTAAGAATTGGTACTGCAACATAGCAGATTGTCTAAAGCAGTTTAATATCGAGTTTTTATACCCAATAGACGGCCAGCCAATTGAGATTGACGTTTAGGGCTGTACTCACCGAAGTAAAAAGGGTATAATAACCCAGTCTCATAGTCGGGGATTGGCGCAGTTGGCTAGCGCGCGCGGTTTGGGACCGCGAGGTCGAAGGTTCGAGTCCTTTATCCCCGACCAAACAAAGAGTCCACCAAAGGTGGGCTTTTTGTTTGGTTAAGTCTGTGACCATTCTACGAATTGTTGTCCAAGTTGTTCTTGAGCATCTGGCGTGCAGGCGGCCGTATAATCGTCTTCAACCGATTGACTAATAGCTTCTACCCCGGCTTTTATGGCTTGATCTGGATCGTCGTTGTTCATCTCGAGTAAATGCAAACTAAAGCGGAGTTTTTTGCTGTGTTCTTCTATAGCCTCTTCGGCTAGGTCTATGGTTTGTGGTGGTATAAGTATGTCTAAAAAGCTTTGAGCTTTTTCTAGCTCTTCGCAGTTACTTTTAAGGGTGTAAATTAGCCAGTTGGTTAATGCCTCAACGGCAATTTTTCTGGCTACAATTGGCTGTAGATCTTCGGCAGTCTTTAGCGCGGCGTTTTTTAGCTCGCCGCTTTGCATGGTAATTCTAAACTCATCTAGAACTTTCTCGGTATCTATAGCAACAGTGCCGAATGGGTTGATCCATGGTGTTTGGGGTGTGGTCTCTGGTCTCTCGGTATGACGGCGAAAAATACGCATCGTAATGATCTAAATATATGCTTTTTGTAAGACAATGCAATAACAATATTTACTACATCATGTAACAAATTACCCTCATGGTTATACGGAGGCAATCAACTAAAATGACTCGTATAAAGGAGAACAGATAGTATGGAAAGATTGCATTTACCTAGGGCAGTAGCAAAGTTTGGCCTAATTGGGGCTTTGGTTTTGGGCGTGCCGGCATGTGGTTCTGATGGACAAGCAAAACCAGAAACCAAACCACCTGTGCCAAGTGAACGAGTTAGTAACGGTGGCGATAAGTCTGCACCAGAAATAATTACAAAATACTACTCTAACGGAACGAGTACGGTCGAGGTTAAGGCTGATTTTCCTACATCCACAGGTACTTTAGTGGTTCGTTGGTGTGAAGGTGGGGATTTAGTAGAGCTGGCATCTGTAGATCAGTCCTTTGAAGCGGGTGGTGGTTCCGAGACCCGTTCAGCGAACCACGCGGCTTGTGATGATAATCGGCTTACAGCTAAAGACTTTGCTGATCTGCCAGGTTAACACTCGTTCTGTAATAAATAGTATAACTGGCGTACAATAGTTGTCATGCTTGAAGTCCTAATTAGCCTGTTTGCTGCGGGCTTGGCGGTTGCTTTTGTAGAATCACTTTTTCGGTCAAAACGAATTGGTGGCGAGACCGCTCGCAAGATTGTCCATATAGTTCATGGCCTTTACGTAGTGACATGGCCGTTCTTTGTTGGTTGGCAGAGTATCATTTATTTAGAGCTAGCATTTCTGCTGTTGGTAGTTTTTGAGCGACAGTTCAAGATTTTTGGTAGCCAGCGTGCGATATCTCGTTTGAGCTGGGGTGAAGTCTTCTACCCGATAGGCATAATACTTCTGGTTATTACTCACCAGAGTCGTTGGGTGTTTGTATTGGCCGTGCTACACCTGGCACTAGCAGACGCGTTTGCTGCACTGGTAGGCGTAAAGTATGGCAAAAATAATACATACAAAATGCTTGGTCAGCGTAAGTCTGTTTATGGTACGCTGGCCTTTTTTGTTACATCAGTATTATTGGTGGGTGCTGCTCAAATTATGCTTGGTGGCCAGTTGTCCGACTCGGCGCGGTTGGCTCTGCTAGTAGTACCAATCGGTACTACTCTAGCCGAAAACATTGGTGTTTTTGGTATAGATAACTTGCTAGTACCGCTGGTGTTTATTGGCCTATTTGGTGCGCGCTAGTTTTTTGGTCCAGCTACCATGTGCCCGCAAGGCGTTGAATATCACTACTACATCAACTACTTCTTGAATAGCGGCACCATAGATTGGTCGGAATTTGCCGGTAGCGAATATAAACATCAGAATCACACTTAGGAATATGCCTGTCAGGATACTTTGTTTGGCGATAAAGAATGTTCGTTTTGCAATCTCTACCCCAGTTGCAACCTGCTCGATGTTGTCTACCATGATCACTACGTCAGCTGATTCGCTAGCGGCTGTCGAACCGCGCGCACCCAAGGCTATACCTACGTCGCTGGCTGTAAGTACTGGCGCATCGTTAACGCCATCACCGACAAATCCGACAGGCTTGTTTGGCACGGCTTCTACTGCACGCAGTTTATCTGCTGGAAGTGCCTCTGCTTCTACTTGATCTATACCTAGCTGGCTGGCTATTTTCGCGGCAGTTACTTTGTTGTCTCCAGTTACCATCAGCATGTGCTTGATACCCAATTGTTTGAGTTTGGCTAGTGTGGCCTTTGTCTCTGGGCGAATTTCGTCCACAAAGCTGATTATTCCGGCTAGTTCACCGTCTATTGCTACCAATGCAGAAGTTCCGTCTACCTGACTGGCTTTAAATTGCTTTGGCAATTTTACACCCTTGTCTTCCATAAGGCTAAGACGACCAACCAATACGCTGTATCCCTTGACTCTAGCTTCTAGGCCTTTGCCTGGTACTTCGTTGACCTGCTTGGCTTTGGCAACTTTGGATCCATCTTTTTCGGCAGCTGCAATAATCGCCTTAGCCAAAATGTGGCTACTGCTCTGTTCTAGAGAAGCCGCCAATCCAAGTACGGATTGTTTAGTATGCTTGCCATAAGTTTTTACATCTTGCACTACTGGGCGGCCTTTGGTGAGCGTACCGGTTTTATCGAATCCCAATGTTTTAATGCTGGCCAACTGCTCCAATGCCGAGCCGGTCTTAATAATTATTCCGTGCTTGGCCGCCCGGCTCATGCCACTTATTAAGGCGATCGGTGCACCAAGTATTAGCGGGCATGGCGTGGCAACTACGAGTACTTGCAAAAACCGAATAGATTCGTGGCTGAGTGCCCAGGCACCAAGTGCAATTGTAAAGGCTAGTAGTGTGAAGGGTATGCTGTAGCGATCGGCCATACGCACAAACGGGGCCTTGCTAGCTTGCGCAGACTTAACAAGTTTAATGATCTGGCTATACTGGCTGTCTTCGGAGTTGTGGAGGGCCTTGATGGTGATGGCACCGTCGGTGCTGATGCTACCACTTAGTACATCTTGGCCGACAGTTTTGGCGGCAGGTAAACTTTCGCCGGTCAGACTCGACTCGTCCATATTGGCTGTGCCTTCGACGATAGAACCATCTACTGGCACGACTTCGCCTGGCTTGATGAGGATTTTATCGCCAACCACAACTTCGCTGATAGGCACATCGACTACTTTTCGGCCTCTATACACATGAGCTTTGGTTGGTGCGCGGTCCAGCAGGGCGCTGAGCTCGGCCTTGGCGCGAGTTTCGGCATAATCTTCCAGGGCTTCACCGCCAGTGAGCATGAATACAATCACCATGCCGGCCCAATATTCCTTGAATAGGACAGAAGATATTATGGCGGTGGCAGCTAATATATCCACACCATAAGTACCCATCCGCAGATCTTGAATCATCCCCCAAACGAGCGGTATGACGTTAATGATTGCACTGGCAATCAGTACAAAATTGGCGGCCTTATTGTAGTCGCCCAACCATAGTACTAGAGCTAAGGCAACAGTGAATATTACAAACCCAAATTGTTTATACTCGGCAAAAAATCGGCCAATTTTCTTCAGCACAGTAAATACTCCCTTTTAGTTCGTTCATACTAAGTATAACAGATACGGTAGTGTAGTTAGAGCTTGGCAGCCAAACTATCGATATAAGCTTGATCACCTACATCTTTTCGGTATTCCAAAGAGCCGCTAAGGCCGTTGGCTATGGCAGTATCAATGTTGGCTTTGGCGTCCCAAGGCGTCGAACCGGTGCTGGCAAAGGCAAGTGATCTTGAGGTGCCACGGGTTCTATAACGATTGGTGCCGATTTTTTCGCAACTGCCAAAATATACTCGACACCCAGCGGCGGTGATTTGTTGAGGGTCGATTTCAAATTCATGAATTTGTGGCGGGAGATCACGGCCGTATTCTGGCGGAACTAGATAGGTAACGGTTGAGGCTCGATCGGTATAGCGCAGACTATCAGGCTGCAGGGTTGCTTCGGCGGTTTGGACGAGACTGTCTAATAGGCTCACCGAGGGGTCCATAACTTCGTACAGATTCATCTTTTCAGGGTCGGCATCGCGGGCGTTCATTTCGATCATTTTTAATCCATTATTAGTCACCATAAAATTACCGTACATGGTGCCTGGGTACCCGTAGCCTCTACGACTTATTTCATGCATTACCCACGCGGCTTTGTCATATGTTGTTTGGTCTAAAAATGGCAATAGCCTATCTTTGCCCATTGTGAAACTACCCATACCACCCGTGCCTTGGCCTTTATCGCCATCTTCACGATACGGATAATCAAACGTTGTTGGAGGTATGATCAATGTTTTGCCATCGCCACTCGCTACGATGGTAAACTCTATTCCTTCTAGTTTTTCGTTGATTTCCATGCCCGTTTGAGCAGGGTCTTTCCAGACCTTTTCGGCATACCGAATAAGATCTTCGTGCGTTTCGTAGCCGGGCATACCTTGAACTTTCACGCCTTTACCGCCGGCTAGGTTACGTGGTTTCACAACTGCTTCTTTGCCTTGCATTTGTAACTGGCGGATGCCTCTGGCGGCTGTTTCGGCGTCGGATGCTGTTCGATACCATGGGTTCAAACTTGGGTCGATCTCATCCAAGATGCCTCGTAACATAAACTTATCCCACTCGATGCGTGACTGTTCTTGGGTAGGGCAGGGAGTGAGTATGTCAGACGACGCTTCTTTAACGGCATCTATCGCACCTGCCGCCAGTGTATCGTCTGAGTTGGTTACGAACATGTCAACCTCAGCAGCTACAGCTAGCTCAGCTAACCATACGGTGTCCGTAATGCCATTTGGTGCTAAAAAATATTCACCACCACTGGCGTGAGCTTTCTCAATCAGGCCTGGATTTACAAAATCGCCAGCCACGAATAGTTGGCATTCTGGTGCCAAGTGTCTAGCCATGGCATCGTCGCGGGGCATGTGTCCGGCAAGCAAAACTCTCATCGCTCACAATATAACATGTAAGAAATATTAAACTTGTAGTAAAAAAGCCACCGGTACATCCGGTGGCTCTATAACTTCTAACCCTCCTTCCATCGTCTTGAGTTAAGACGAAGTTAGTTTGTTGGCGGCGTGTCGCCGTCGTGCATCATGCCCATACCATGATGACCCCTGCCTCCCATTGGTCGGGCTAAGTCTTCGGGTATTTTGTTGTCGGTAAGCCATTGCTTAAAGGCGTCCATTTTTGCTTTGTGCGCGTCGCGCTGGGCTTGAGTTTCTTCCTTCTGCTCCTCCCTAAACGCTTGGCGATCAGCTTGTAGCTCCTTGAGCTTGGTGATCAGTTTATCTTCCTGATCTTGCGTGATCTTGCCATCCTTCACGGCTTGGTCTAGGCGGTCTTTCGTTTTCTGTTCGTGTTCGGCCTGTCGAGCGGCGTGCTCTTCGTCAAAGACCTGCTGGACGTCAGCTTTCTTAAGGTTGAACTTGGTGGCTATCTTGTCGACTAGGCTGTTGCTGTTTGAGCCGTTCGATGCTGCCGAGGCAACACCCATGCCGGCTACACTTGCAGCCCCTACCGATACAATCGCTCCACCCACAAGTAAAGTACGCTTAATAGTTTGCTTAATAATAATCCTCCTTTGCTTAATTTGTTGTTGCCGGATCCAGGCAACAAACCAAATTTAACAAGTGAGTATGAAAATTGGCTGAATGTAATGTTTTTATTCGCTGAGGCCTGCGGTTTGCTTGGCTGCGAATTGTAAACCTGTAGAGATGGTGTTGGCATGTAAGCCATCGCTAGCACTACAAACTAGTGCACCATCGGGTATAGCATTAGGCTGGCCATCACTATTCAAACTAAATGTCACCGTGTCTTCAAGGCCATCTAGATTTCGGTAGTCTAGCTGAAGAGACCTGTCTGCTGCTCGAACTTCGTCTGGCTGGCCGGATTGAGAAGTTTGGAGCTCGATCTTACCTCTATTAGACTTGGCTCGTTTAAAAAGTGCAACAATATTTTTCGAGGCGTCTTCTCGAAGCAGGTCTACGTCTTCTACTACTTTGTCTGATCCTTTTCTGGTATACATAGCCGCTGGTCTAGAGCAAGTTTCCACATGCGCGTTGTTGGCAATGCGATCAGTACTGCAGCCGGCAAGCAACAAAACGCCGGCTGCCGCCAAAGCACGAGTTCTTTTTTTAATTTCTGGTAAAAATGTTTCCATACTACTCATTATAAGTGTATATTACCAGCGTTTATTCACTTTGCAAGCAATAGCGTTTAATGCAGTTGCCAGTCGGGGAAATAGGGGAGTGGGTTTGGGTAAATTTTTTGGCTATGGCCGAAGTTATTGGGCGTGCTGTAGCCGGGGGGCGTTTGGCCTTCTGGAGGTAGCTTGGTAGCCATTTGTAAATGCATGTGTCGGCTCCAGCCGCCGTTTTCGTTGTTGGCATAATCGCCTAGTTTACCTAGTTTATCCCCGGCCTCAAATCGTCCGGGCTCTACATGGCCAGTGGCCAGGTGGCCCATAAAAATGTACAGATCCAACTCATCTGGTTTGTAAATTATGTAGTTGCCGTAGCCGTGATCTTCTTCTTCGTAGGCCGCCCGTACCACCTCACCATCGGCTGGGGCCAGGACTGGTTCTTGGTCGTCACTGAATATGTCCATGCCTAGGTGGATTACACGACCTTGTTCTACGAGGTGGGTGTCGGCTAGCATGTGCGTGCGGTCTTCGCCGTACAAGCTTACCAAGTATCGAGCACCGGTGGCAGCAAGCATGCGCTGGTTAAAGTTTTGGCGGTTTTCGGGCAGGATAGGATTGATATCTTGCTGTTGGCACTCGTCAAAAAATGCAGCTATGTCTTCGGTTTGCGGTATATCATCTGGGATTTTACTGAAGTCCAATACCAACAATCGTGATCTATCGTACATTTCGGGCATTGGTTCGTGTAAATGCATAGTGCCTCTCCTCCGGATATTATATGCTATCTTATTTTACCTCTAGATTGTGGACTCTACGTGCGACTTCTCGAGCATTGTTGCGGTCAATCCCGAAGCGCAGGCTGTGTTCACCAACCAAAGCGAAAGGTGATTTAGTTTCGCCAAAAGCACGTTGATTATTCAATCGTAGTTGAATTTCTAGCGAGCTATCACGCAATCTGTAACCTGCCAAGGTTAGCAAGGCTAATTCTTGGCCAGTGACCGTTCCGCCGTTGCGTAAATGCTGACGAATAATTTCGGCCGCTGACGCCGCCTGGTCGTCGCACTCAACAATTATGATGTCCCTGTCCGCGCCATCGCCAATGAAATCGATCAGGTTAATCTTAGAATTAGCCAATGCCTGGCTAATATCGGCTATACGGCCTTGGCTCTCACGCATGCCTGGTTCGTGTACGCGCAAAAGGGTTACTTGCTCCATGAGTGAGACGGCTACTGGCCGGCCTTGGCCGGGTTCGTCTTCTTGGGCATCATGGTAGGTTGTATAAACGTCAGCTAGCCCAAAAGTGTTTTTGGCCCGAGTTGGTATTCCCGAACCCTGCATGATTGCCAAGGCATCGGGGTGAACTAAACCAGTGCCGTTTACTCCTAGCTCGCGGCCTACATCGTAGGTAATGTTATGCAAGATAAAGCTTTCCGATGGGTCGACAATATCTGGATGGGCTGATCGCAAAGGTGTGTCACTATAAATATCACAGGCATCGACGCCGAGTGCACGGGCCACCAGCGCGGCTGTTGTATCTGACCCGCCACGCCCAAACGAATACATACGTTGGCCATCGAACGAGACATTGCCGCCAATTATGTAGCGTTGTCCGGGTTCGATAGCTTCAGCTAACCATTGGCCCCAATTACGATAGTCTCTGCCTAAATCTTGCACAGCCCGCGAAGGATCTAACAACACAAAGCCAACCGATTCATAAACTTCGGTTTGGAGCTGCTCACCCAGCATAGATGCATAGTCTGATCCCATAGTGATGGTCTGATGAACGCGCGGAGCAATTGTATCTACCCATCGTGCGCCAAGTGCGCAATCGGCTAACTCGCCAGTTATGGCACGGTAGCGAGCAGTAATTGCCTCGATGTGGTTATCTGGCAGTTCGCCCGTTTCGGCATAATATTGCCGGGCGTCCAATAGAAGTTGCGTTACTTTTTTTTGTAGCAATTCAGCTGGTGCCGAGGTGTCTACAGGAAAGTCGGCAAGTTGTTCTGTGCTTAATACGCCAGGTGCTGATGCAACAACAACCTGACTGTCGGCGGCAAGTTCCATGCTAGCTTGCACAGCTTCGGCCGTACTATTGGACGTGCCACCAAATTTTGAAACTATTCTTTCCATAAATTTTCCTTATTCTTATTGTATTCAAAAGCCCCTCGCGTGGAGGGGCCGTTTGCTGTTTTGCTTATGATTTATGCAATGACAAAACAAGACCCCATTGTGGTCTTCTTTGTCTTAGAGCTGATTGCTACGCGGTAAAACATAGTGACTGATATTGTAACCGCATCCTAAGTTTTGTCAATACTACGAGGGCTTTAACCATGTAATGCGTCAAGGACTTCTTCACGAAGATTGGCTACGGTACTACGGTCGTCTAATACACTGGCCCAAGTTTGCCAGATCTCTGGCCTGTCTGCGGGTGAGCGCCAAGTGGTGTTGGGTAGTCCAGCTTTATTTAGTATAGACTTTGCAAGGTAACTTAAGCCGTCCCAAGTGTATGGAAAGCCTTGCTCATGCTGTAAGGCAGCGCTTCCCAAAGATTGAGCAATCAATAAGGTTTGATGGGTTTGCTCGGCAGACGAAGCTACTAGGCTACGCATTTCTATGCCAGAATTTATTTGAGGATGGCCAAATTCGTAGCTATGGCGTGGCGCCCAGCCGCCGCTAGATAGCTTGCGCGCCCAGCGCACATTTACCTGCGGTCCGTCTTGTGGCGGAATGCCTTCGCGGATTCGTTGGCCAGTACTACCAAATATTTCCGTGAACATAGTTATGTAGCCAAAAGTTTGATCATCAACTGCAAGGCCGCCAAGAGTGATGTGTAGTGGGTTGTTGGCTTCGGGGATTACATCACTCGAGAACAGTAAACCCACTTCAGCGGCAGCCAGTTGGGCCGAATAGGTTGGCAGGAAAGCAAACTCCCAAACAGAGTCTTTACCGGCTGGTATGCCCAGTGATTCTAAGGACTGGTAGATTGGCAGAACTTCTTGCCGACGCTGGTCTATTTGCGCTTGGAGTTCCTTTTGCTTTTCTTGACTCAAATCTTCAAGCCAAGTTGGGAACATGCCCTGTTCGTCTGGCTTGCCCAAAAACTTTTCGGCTAGGTCCGGGAAGAGGTCTGTCCACCTTAGCTCTATCTCGCATCCAATGGTTGGCGTAAATGTATTGCCAGAATCTTTAAAGTTTCTTTCTGCTCCTATCTCGGTTATAAAAGCCGGCTCTAGATCGGCAGCTTCTCCTAGGTATTGTCGTACATTTTCTACTATCTTTATACGAGCTTCAGTCTCTATCATGACAACATACTATACTGCAAAATTGCATAAACCAAACAAAAAGCCGATCACTAAGGATCGACTCTTAATTTGGGGCGAATGATGGGATTTGAACCCACGGCCTTCTGTGCCACAAACAGACGCTCTAACCAACTGAGCTACATCCGCCAAAACAGGGGTGATTATAACGTAAAACTGGCTATTCTCCAAGAGCGAGTAATTATACTTGTGTTTAGGACCAGGTTATTTGCTATACTGCTTACTCATGAAACGACCCGTTGTATCGATAGAAAACCGCCCAAGACATGTTGCAGCAGTATCTAGATATAGCTGTAGATTTACGCAAAGTTACTTAGATCTAGCTGCTGGCCAGCCGGGAATATATAACAATAGATATCCCAATTGTCATTATGGTTAGCCCAATTGCTTCTATTAATCTTATCTTTTCTTTAAATATCACAGTGCTGAGTATGGTCGACAATACGATTGCGCCACCAAAAACTACAGGCGTTACGACACCAACTTTATTTACCGAAAAGCTTTTGCCGAGCGCCAGTCCAAATAGTGCAATAAACGTTCCTCCCAATACAGCCATAATTAGTCCGAATCGCTGAGTAGCCAGTGTTTTGCGATTAATTAATGGGATGCTAATGACAACTGGTATAAGTGCCGATAAGCCATTGATTATAGCTGTTGCAATCTTTATATTTAGATTTCTGTCGGCCGCAGTAATAAATAGCAGTGCAACAGTATAAGACAGCATAGCTAATATGATGAATATCATGATCGGTAGTATAGCATTAATGCTTTTGGTACAGAATAGTCGACAAGGCTAGAACTGAATTAAATCGATAAAACTCTTACTTATCTAAACATTATTCTTATTATCTAAATAACTTACTAAATCTAGCGCAGCAATTGCTTGTGTTTCTGGGAACAGAACTCCGTCAATAATATTTGCTGCACGTTCAGCCAAATCTAGTTGACCTGCTTCTAGCTCACGACTCCCCTTCTTTGCAACCAACGCACATGCTTTTGCTAACACAGGATCACCAGCTTCTATCGCAATTCTGTGCTTTTCGTCATGACGGCTCCACGAACCGTTTTCCGGACTATAAAATATACCCGAACCGATACCCAGTAAAAAGGGCTTTAATTTAGTTCTTCCTTCTCCAGGAATGGTTGATATTACAATTCTATCTGGTAAGCTTTCTGCATCCGGTGTACTTACCACTAATTCTTTTATTTGTAGTAAAGTACCCCTATCAATCGGTTCAATAATAGTGTCGGCTATATTGCCGTCCTTAAATTCTGGTATTTGTGCAAACTTACCTTGGGCATTAATTTCAGGCATGTATTAATAATATAACAAAAATCGGTACACCCGGAGGGATCGCTTCGCTCTTTCGATGCGGCGTGCTCGATGCAAGCATCTGCGCTCGTCCTCACTTCACCGAACCCGAGGGTTCGGATTCGCTTCACGAATAAACCAAAACAAAAATCCTAGGCAAGCTAGGATTCTTATTTTGGTACACCCGGAGGGACTCGAACCCCCAACCTAATGGTTAGAACCCACTTGCTCTATCCAGTTGAGCTACGGGTGCGTACCAGGTCTCTATTATAACCCAAGCTACCTCTGGTGTTGCATAAAAAAGTAAAGCAAGGCATACTGACTTTATAAAAGGATAAGCAACATGACAAATATCCCAGTCAGAAAAGGTGTGGCGAAAGCTGCTGAAGCACCAAAGAAACAAGTAAAACAAACCGACAAAACAATAGGGCAGCTAGCCGACGAGCTAGATAATGATGAGCCGCTATTACCAACATACAGCAAAGAAGATGAGTTACTAAAAGACGCCAGCAAAGACCTAGAAGAACCGTTTTTTGAAGAAGAATCACAAAAGCCCAAGAAGCATCACTCTAAAAAACCACTATTAGTTCTGTTGGTATTAGTCTTGCTGGGCGGCCTTGGAGCGGGAGGCTGGTACTTAGTTGTAAAGAAGCAGATATTTGCCAAAAAGAATTCGCCAGTCGCCTCTACTACGTCCAAAACTAGTACCCAGCCAGCTGCACAGCCATCTGTTAATCAAGATCTATCGCCAAGCACTGTGGCTTATGCTTACCGCGATTCTACTTCTGTACCATATACGCTTTATTATCGACCGGCTGCGGGTGGTGACCGCACCGAAGTAATGAAGTTGCCCAAAGATTTTAACATCGCCTACCACGACGCACAGAGGGGCAGTGTAGCTTTTGGTAGTGACAGTGCCGTGTACGTTAGCGCCGATGCCGGAAAGTCCTACGCCAAAATATACGAAACCTCTGCCGGTGGAGCCATTACTAGCGTGAAACTGTCTGCCGAGGGCGATAGGGTTGCTATTGGCTTGGTGCCGAACTTCGGGTCCAACGTAAAGGGCGGGGTGTTTAGTGTAGACTTGCAAGGCAAAGACAAAAAAGACTTGTTCGATGCCGACAAGTACGCCATCTATACAATTGGCTGGAGTAGCGGTAAGCAAAAAATGGCTTATGCAGAGGGTTGCTACGGTTGTGACGGGAGCCGTTCGGCGTACAAAATGCGCGATCTCAAGACCAAAAATGCTAGTGATCTAATCCCAGGCGGCGACATCAAAACACTAGGTTTTGCCCAAAGCATATCAGACGATATGACCAAACTAATTTATGTAGAGTCAACTTACGATCCTGCCATTAAGGTGGATGGACCGGTGGAATACTACAGCTCGGCCCCATTCAAGGTTAAAGTCTTGGATTACGCTACTAGCAAGACTGCTACCATTGCCACTATCGGCACCAAAAACGAAAAGAATGCCAACGGTACTGAAAAAACCCGCCAATTTTATACTGGCTTTAACTCTGGCAGTACCAAAGCATATTATGCCGAGGGTACGAGCTTATATGGTGTAGATGGAGGTTCGCAAAGTACGCTATTTACTGCAGGTCAACCTATATTGGGCGTTGGTTACGTGGGTAAAGACCAGTTGCTGACTTGGTACGGAAAAGACACCAGTGACTTTGTACTGGTCAACTACGGCCTATCCGCCAAGAAAGAAACCAAAATATTCGGTGGCGACAATAACACGGTAGTTCTAGGCGTTACAACAAAATAAATAAAACATGAAAAAGAAGTTATCAGGCAGTCTGAAAATCCGCAACATAGCAAAGCTATTGATTGTATCTTTGGTTATTTTAAGTCTTGGTGCCCTGGGGTTTTATGTCAATTTTCTGCGTCGCGATAACGCTCAATTACAGACTGCACATTTGGGCAATATGATCATGGATGCCGCCCAAAACCTACGCCAGCCACTGCCTATAGACGCACAAACCGGCAAGGTATACATATACGAAGTTAAGTTGATGTTGCCGGCGCAAGGCCCAGATACCAAAATGGAATATTCTTACGATAAGCCAATTAACCCCACTGACTACGACGAGGAATTACGGCTAACTGACGTTGCTTCGTATCGTTCATCAAGTGCTGGTATTCGTAATGCTCAAACACTTGGCCAATTGTTTGCGGCAGCACCACATTTTCAGGCCTGCAATCGCGGCTATTTGGTGCGATTTAAACCAAACTATGCCACAGATACTGTGCCGCTATTATTCACCAAAAAGATTAAAGATGGCCGCACGGTTTATGTATATCTAGAAAACGAGTGCCAAGATAGCAAATCTAGAATTGAGCCGTACCTAAAGCAAATCGATAGCTACTAAACTAATTGTTTTGGTGCGGGTGGAGGGAATCGAACCCTCGTCCTGAGTTTGGAAAACTCATATACTAGCCGTTGTACGACACCCGCAT
>CAYXYR010000020.1:0-13886 GCA_964469435.1 uncultured Candidatus Saccharibacteria bacterium
AGCTAGTGCCGATATTGCTGTTTTTCCGAGTTTGGGCGGGGAGAGCTTTGGGATTGTTTTAGTAGAAGCCATCGCTGCAGGCGCCGGGGTTGTTATTGCGGGCGACAACCCTGGTTATGCCAGTGTTATAACTGATCTAAATCAACGTGTCGATCCAAAGGATGTTAGTATATTTGCTACTAAACTAGATGATCTGTTGGCGAACAAAAAGCTGCGCCAAAATATTCATAAGAGCCAGCAAAAACTTATTACAAAGTATGATGTTGATGCAGTTGGGCGCCAGGTCCTAACAATGTATACAGATGCTTTACGAAAACGATCGAACAGTAGATAATGACTCATATGGAACCAAAAAAAGTAGAAATTACGATCTCGAACAGAACAATCCTAAGAATAGTAGCTGTTATGTTACTTGCTTATCTTGGCGTAACAACCGCCCTTGACCTAGCTCACCCAATTACGCTTATTCTGGTGGCGGCATTCTTGGCGATGGCCCTAAACCCTGCAGTTCATAAGATATCGGATGTACTTGGTCGCCGAACCAAACGCACCGTGGCTGTTGCCTTGGCATTCCTGATGGTGATTGGGTTTGTGTCGGTCTTTTTCTCGCTAGTAATCCCCCCACTGGCTGGTCAGGTTGGTTCGTTTATAAAGCAGGTACCCGAAACTGTCCAAAGCCTTAAGACTCAAGACTCGGCAGTAGGTCGAGCAATCGTTAGATATAATTTAAGTAACCAAATTGATAACTTTTCGTCCGACTTTTCATCACGAATCAGTGCCAAACCTGTTCTAGCTACAGCTGGCCGGATTGGTGGCACTTTGGTATCAACCCTGGCAGTCCTGGCAATGACATTTATGATGCTTAATGAGGGTCCGGCTTGGTTTGATCGTTTGATAGCGGTGCAGCCTGCCGCCAAACGTGAGCATAGGCGACGCTTGATTAAGCGAATGTATTCTATGGTCACAGGTTATGTTAACGGGCAGTTTATTATGGCAGTTATAGCAGGCGCTTTTTGTCTCGTGGCTCTGCTGATAATTAGTACTTTGTTACATGTATCTGTTAATGCCGTTGCTTTAGCCGGAATATTGGCTATTTTTGCGCTTATTCCGATGATCGGCAACCCGATTGGTTCGCTATTTGTTATCTTGGGTTGCTTGTTGACCTCACTGAACCTCGCTCTGATAATGATTATATATTTCTTGCTATACTTCCAAATCGAAAACATTACTTTGCAACCATACATTCAGTCTAGACAGAATGAACTAACCCCATTAACTGTATTCATATCGGCCCTGCTTGGTATAAGTTTTGGTGGTATATTAGGTGCCTTGTTTGCCATACCAGTTGCAGGTTGTATGCGAATTGTATTTATCGACTGGGCAGCCAAACGCGGCTATCTAAAATCGACTTAACGTCTGGCCCAGACCTGACCATTATCAGTATCTCGAACTGAAATGCCGCTTTGCTTTAGCTCATCACGTAGTTTGTCGGCCATTTGCCAGTCTTTGTTGTCACGTGCTCTTTGACGGCCGATAAGCAATTGCTTTTGATCATTATTTAGATCTTGTTTGTCTTTCAAAAGATCTATACCCAGCAAAGAACTAATTGTCTCGGCAGTAGACCTAATCTCTGAACTCGAAAAATTAAGCTGCTGATAGGCGTTCATGACTTGGTCAATAGCCGCTATGGCTTCGGGTGTGTTGATATCATCTTGCAAGCTTAATAATAACTTCTTCTTAAAGTCATCAGTCTTAGAATTATCTACAGCAACTTCCTCCTGCCATATCAGGTCTATAGAATCACGCCAATTGTTTAGGCGGTTTTGCGCAGATTCTAGAATTTCCCAGCTAAAGTTCCCTTCTGTGCGATAATGACTAGATAATACTAGTAGCTTAAATGCATCTAGGTCGAAACCTTTTGCAGTAATATCGGCTAGTGTGTAGCTATTGCCAAGCGACTTTGACAACTTGGTGTTATTTACCTTCATAAAATTGTTGTGGAACCAATATTTTACAAATTGTTTACCCGTTATTGCCTCGGTTTGAGCAATTTCGTTAGTATGGTGCACGGGTATGTGATCAATGCCCCCTGTATGCAGATCGAGCTGATCGCCTAGACTTTCGCGGGCAATCACAGAACACTCTAGATGCCATCCAGGAAAACCTTTGCCCCATGGGCTGTCCCACTCCATGTCACGTTGTTCTTCCTTTGGAGAAAATTTCCATAAAGCAAAGTCAGTTATATTGCGTTTGCCATCAACTTCTACACGAGCACCAGCCTTCAAGCCCTTTATATCTAGCCGGGCCAACTTGCCATAATCATCGAGCTTACTAGTGTCGAAATACACGCCTTCGTCGGGAATTATGTAAGTAAAGCCCTTAACTTCTAGCTCTTGTACGAAAGCAATTTGTTCGGGAATGAGACTGGTTGCTCGGACCAGTTTATTGGGGCGAATCAGGCCAAGTTGGTTGAAAGCTTCATCTTCGGCAACAGCACTATACTTATCGGCGATCTGCCAGGCTGGGGTTCCTTCGGCACGGGCGCCTTTTTGCATTTTGTCTTCGCCGTCATCGTCATCGCTAACTAAGTGCCCCACGTCGGTGATATTCTGCACTCTGTCCACATTGTAACCGCTTGCAATAAGTGTACGCGTCAATACATCGGAGTATATATAGGCAACCCAGTTACCAATTTGTGGCTGGCTGTACACGGTTAGGCCACAGGTATACATTTTTACGTGCCCGTCATCGAGCGGCTTAAAGTCTTCAATAGTTCGCGAAAGTGTATTATAAAGCCTCATAGTCTTCCTTATCTTATCAGTCGATGCTTTGGTTGGCTAGTTCGTGCACTGGGAATACTCGAAACAAGGGGTTACGATGTTCGTCGAGACGAAGCTTTATGCTTGTTATCCCGGTTTCGTGGTGTTCGGTCAAAACTTCTGGTCGGTGCCCGATAACACCTAACGAACCTAGTATATCTCCAAAGACTACTGATCCTGAACAGAAATATCCACCTTCCGACTGCTGTGCAAGTCCGTACCTACGCACTCCTCTAAAGGCGGTTTCAATGGCTGCAATGGCGTCTTCTGGTTCTGCGTAACCAAGCAGAATATTTTCAAAAGCCAACTGAAGTAGTTCTGCGCCTGCTGGTGCTAGTGGTGTATATTGTTCATGCGTTACGGTTTCCATAAATTCCTTTCATTTAAAAAGCCGCCTTTTGGCGGCTGTTGGTGTATTGCATTTATTAGATTACGAACAACAGGCCGCAGAGCAGCAGTCACAGGCACACATGTTGTTTGCAGTAATCATGCTGTTCATACTATCAACGCTGCGATTCTGCGTCAAGCAATACACCAGCTTGCTTAATTAGTTCAGCTTTGAGTTCGTCGGCTTTCCATCCGTGTGTCTTGAAGCCGGAGGCGGCAGCGTGTCCACCACCACCAAAATGGGCTGCCAAATCACCCGCAACTAGGCTGCCATAGTTGCAGCGTAGCTTGCCGGTAATTTTACCATCGGGGTAATTCTTTAGTACTACAGCTATCTTTACGCCTTCTGCAAAGCGAAGCTCTTCTAGAGCCAAAATTGCTGGGTTATAGTGCGGGCTGATTGTCTCGATTTCTTTCCAGGGGATGTCTACTACTGCTAGCTGGTTGTCTAAATAGTACTCGATGCGTTGCAGTAACCTGCCCTTGTAGGCAATAACTTCCAGGCTTTTGGCCGAGGCGGCTCGTCGTGCGGCATCGAGCCGAGCTAGATTTGCCCCCAAACCAACCAAATCTGCCAGTGTGTGTATGCTCTTGGCGGTTACGTCTTCAGTACTTAAACCTAATGAATCAGCCATAATCGAGGTGGCTAACATATCGGCAGCCTTGTTACTAATGCTTAGATTTACCTTGTTGGCTAGCTGATATATGACCTCACCAGTAGCTACTGCTTTAGTATCTAGTAATAACTGGTGCTCGAATGGTAGGTTTACAGTACTGTCGTGGTGATCAATTACAAAAACTGGTTTGGCAGTAAGTTTTGGTAGCAGATGTTTTCGCTCTAATTGCTCCAATAGTGTCACATTGGTGCAGTCAACAATTATGCTGGCATCGAAGCTTTTAGGTAACTCGTTACTAACTCTATCCCAGCCCTCTAAATAGCGCAGATGAGCAGGTATATCTACGCCACAATACATAGATACTTTTTGTCCGGCGTCTTCCAGGATATGCTCAAGGGCCAGACTACTCGCCAGACTATCGGCGTCTGGATTGTCGGCTTGCACTATAACTACATGACCATAGCGTATTAAAGATTCAAAACTGTTCTGCATCTCTATTATTGTACTACAGTAGTGTCTGTCGGCCTTCTAGGGCGCGTCCAAGTGTAATCTGGTCGGCATATTCTAAATCTACACCAATTGGCAATCCGCGAGCTAAACGGGTCAGCTGAACGGGTCTGTCGGCAATTTGCTGTTGTATGTATAAGGCAGTGGAATCACCTTCCACACTGGCATTAGTGGCTAAAATAACCTCTTTGACTCCATCTTCATCAATTCGCTGCAAGAGTTCGGCAATGTGTAACTGCTCGGGCCCAATTCCGTCTAAGGGCGAAACTAAGCCACCTAACACATGATACGTGCCAAAGTATTGCCCCGTCTTTTCGAGCGCAACAATATCAAAAGGCTCGGCTACTACTGCAATTATTGTTTTGTCGCGCTTAGGGCTAGTGTATAAATCGCTGAGTTCTTGGTCGGGTTCAACTAAAGCAAAAGTCTTTTTACAGTAAGCAATACCCTGGTGCAAATCGGCGATATTGCCACTCAGTCGCCTGGTCAATTGTGGATCATTTCTTAGCAGGTAGTACGCATACCGCTCAGCAGTGCGAGGCCCTACCCCAGGCAAGTTGCCGAGTGACTCAATTAGGTCTTCTAATGCCTTGGGCAGTACACGCATGCTTGTCTAATGCCTAAAGTCCCAGGTCGCCTAATGCGCCCATGAATGGCTGCATACGTTCGGCAGCCATTTTTTGGCTGGCCGCAATCGCTTCTTTAACAGCATCTTCTACCCAGCGTTCTAGCTCGCGAATGTCATCTAAATCAACTCTTTCAGGATCGATGTGGATTTTCTTGATTTTCTGCTCTCCAGATATCTCGACGCGTACTGCGCCGTCGCCTTGCTCGACAGTTATAATCTCTTTCTGCAATTCTTTTTGCAGTTTTTTCATCTTCATCAACATTTTAGCCTGGTCAAATCGGCTCATAACATTACTCCTTTGTTACCCCTTTAGTATAGCAAAGTTTGCTAGGGTTTGAAGCTGGCCCGAGTTTCGGGATGCCGGGCCCAGGCCAAGAAATAATGGCTCAATTGATAGTAGCTAACGCTAGATACAGCTAAGGCAATTAAAACGATCATTAACCCCCGTGCGAACGGGTTGCGCGGGAAGACTGTCAGCCACTGATTAATCATAAAAGCTAATCCTGAAGCGATTAATATATAGACTATTGGCAGCAGAAAGCCCAGTAAGGTGCTGCTTGTTAAAACTGACAGTACCAGACCCGCAAGCAGAAAGCCCAGTGTTAGTTTGCTACGATCAAGCTGACGGTACTGAACGAAGTTGTATAAGCCCAGAACAGCCAACACCGCCGATAGGTAGTCAAGCAATGGCGTCCCAGGTAACCACAAACTAGCGTCGTTTGGCCCGTGCCAGAACAAATGAGACGGTAATGACACTAGGCTACCGAAAATTGCTTTTGCCGCATCTAATGACGTCGGTAGCCCAAACACTGTTAGGGCCAGTTTAGGACTTAAGATGGTTTGCCATATCAAAGGGGCAAGTAGTGCTGCCAACATAATACTAGCTAATGGCATCAGCCACTTAGTCTGCTTCATGGTTCTGGCGATATAATGGCGCTGGTGTATGATGCCAATTAGCATTATCCAGAACAGACCCGGTACGTACAGACTAAGGGCCGTCAGGCCAACACCTACTACAAGGGCGGCGTAAGGCCAACGATGGCTTTTGAGCCATAATCCAAAACCTATCAGTACCATTACAGATAACTGACCTACGTCTGGTGCGGCCAACCTAATAAGATGCAAAAACCAACTACTAGTGAGTAGCATTAGTGAGCTAACTGCAGACACCCAGAATCCAAACCAGCGACGGACAACAATAAAAAACACTATCAGACAGAACAAGCCTATTGCTATAGATATATACCGAAAGTTGGTTGGGTTGCGAACATCAAGCTTGTGGGCCAGCCAGACAGCAACTTTGTAGGGCAGATTAATTGGGTCTTGACGTATAGCCGCGATAGTTCGTCCGCTGTTGATAGTTTTATGTTCTAAACTGTTTACCCCTGGTAAAAGCTGGCTGAGCCTAAAAGTAACAATACCAACTGCCAACAACATGCCAGCTATAAATTGCATAATCTGCTGACTGTATTGCAAACGAAATAGAGTGGTGAATGAAGTTTTGCGCATGGTGTTTATGTTAGTATAGCATTTTAGCTAAATGGGTCGCTGTGCCGTGTATCAACACTGCGGAAGCGCTGTTTCTCGCGGTCGAAGTACAGCTCTACTGCACCAGTTGGTCCGTTACGGTGCTTTTTGATAAATATATCCATGATATTTTTGCGTTCACTGTCTGGGTTGTAATAATCTTCGCGGTACAAAAATGCCACGACGTCGGCATCTTGTTCGATAGAGCCAGACTCACGCAAGTCTTGCAGCTGTGGGATTTGCGGGCTACGACTCTCGACCGAACGACTTAGCTGACTGAGGGCAATTAACGGTACATTCAACTCGCGCGCAATTCCCTTTAGGCCTCTCGATATTTCCGAAATTTCTTGCACACGGTTACCGTCACCAGAGAACTTGGCTCCTCCGCTCATCAGCTGCAAATAATCGACAATTATTAAGCCCAACGGCCGAATATGGGCCTCGCGACGGGCTTTCGTTCGAAGATCGCTAACGGTAATGCCTGGTGTATCGTCAATGTATATCTGAGCTTCACTTAAACTGCCCATAGCTTGGCCGATCTTTTCGAAGTCAGCATCCGTAAGATTACCGGTGCGTAGAGCCCAAGCATCAACACCAGACTCCATAGCCAGCATTCTGTCGACTAGCTGCTCTTTGCTCATTTCGAGGCTAAATACCAGAACCGGTTCACTGGCTTGTAGGGCAATATTGTGGGCCAAGGCCAGTGAAAAGGCGGTTTTACCCATCGATGGCCGGGCCGCTAGAATAAATAAGTCACTGCGCTGTAACCCTGCCAAAATACCATCCAAGTCCTTAAAGCCGGTTGGAACGCCACGAATTTTGCCCTTGTCTTTGTGTAGCTCATCCAGTCGATCAAAGCTTTCGGCCAGTATTGTCTCCATACTGGTGATGTCTTGTTTGATGTGTCGCTGGCTAACCTCGAATAGTTTACTCTCGGCGTTTTCTATGAGTTCTTGCAGGTTATGCTCTTCTTTGTAGCCAAGCTCAACGATATCTTGACTCGCCTTTATTAGCCTACGGCGCAGTGCTTTTTGGGCAACAATCTCGGCATACTGCTCGACATGGGCTGCAGTTGGTACAAAGTTAGTTAATTGGGTTAGATAGGCAGCTCCACCGACAAACTCGATAAAGCCCGTGGACTTGAGCTGGTCGGCAAGTGTAAGCACATCAATTGGGTTGTGTTTTTCGTATAACTGGGTGATTGCTTCGTAGATTCGCTGATGTTTTGGGTCATAAAAATCAGCTGACTGGACAATGTCGGCGATTTTGACGATGGCATCGCTGTCTATCAAGATAGCGCCTAGCAGGCTCGCCTCGGCGTCGGTATTTTGTGGTGGCAGAATGGCCGAACTATTATCCATTACCCTCTCCTATTGTCAGGATTCTAACACTTCTGCTCCGCCAAAAATATTGCTTACGGTATCTATGGCGTTATTATTTGTATTGGTTTTTTGCGCGGCTTGTGGCTTACCGTCAGTAATGACGCACTCCAAAGCAACTGTGCCGCCAGTATGAGCTCGGATTATGTCGGTAATTATCTGCTTGTTCTTGTTGTCGTTTATGCGTTTCTGGTGGAAGGCAAACTTAAAAGTTAAAGTTAGAGTGTTGTTGTCGAACTGCGCATCGGCCATGCGCAAAATTCCATATAAAGTGTTGTACTGCTTTTTTATTACACTCAACACAACTGGCCATAACTCTATACTAAATTCGCCATCGGCAGAAGGGTTGGTTACTGCTGGTTTATCTTTTACTTCTTGGGTTTCGCCTGGTTTAGATTTTACATTCGGTGCATCTTGATCACGCGCGGGTTTAGAGGGTTCGGTAAGTTGGGTATCGGTCTTGGCTGGTGCTAATGTTTCTTTTGGAATGGTTACCTTGGTTGCAGCAGTTTTTAAGTCTTGTGTTTGGCCTGGTGCAGAATTTTGTAGGGCGTACTCTACTAGTGCTAGCTCTAGTTCTTGCTCTGGCTGATTGGTGGCCGACACTTTTAGCAGGTTCCGAAGTAGAGCTAAATCTTCCGATACTACACCAGACTTCATGGCTCGGTCCCTAAGGCGCTGGCTGTACTGGGCAGCAATATCCTGTGGTCGAAAGCCTTGATCTTTGAGGTCCTGCAGGGCATTAGCGATGTCTGCAAATATGCCCGATTCGACTGCTTGCTCCAGTAAATCAAGCGTTTCGCTGGGAGCAATGCCTAGCAAACGTTCAATTGCTTGTCGGGTTAGAGAAGTTTCGGATTGGCTGGCTTGGTCGAGCAAACTAATGCTGTCACGAAAGCTGCCGCCACCGTGTTGGGCAATTAGTTCCAGAGCTGCGTCATCGGCCGTTATCTTTTCTGATTTAGCGATCGACTTTAAGTGATTAACTACATCATCGCGGCCAATTGGTTTGAAAGAAAAGTGTTGAGTTCGACTAATTATAGTTTCTGGCAATTTATGAACGTCTGTTGTTGCTAGTATAAAGATTACGTGCGATGGTGGTTCTTCAAGCGTTTTGAGCAAAGCATTAAAAGCCTCACGGGTAAGCATGTGAACTTCGTCGATAATATAGACTTTGAATTTTGCCGAACTGGGTAGAATGTTGACTTTATCGCGTAAGTCGCGGATTTCGTCTATTCGGCGGTTGCTGGCGGCGTCAATCTCGATAATATCTAGATGGGCTTTTGACTCATCATACGGTAGTCCGTTAACTTCGTATGCAAGGATTCGGGCAACACTGGTTTTGCCAACTCCCCGCGGCCCGGTTAGTAAGTAGGCGTGACTGATTTTGCCAGATTTGAGGGCGTTTTTGAGCGTGGTGGTAATGTGTTCCTGACCCACCACTTCGTCAAGCGACTTGCTTCTATATTTTCGATATAACGCCTTCCCCATAGCCTTAACATTATAAGACAACTTGGACGCTTAGGCTGTTGTTGATTATGACTCGATTTCGGCAGGATTGGTAGTCGGTATTTCTGTAGGCGTAATGCCAAAGCCACCTCGTAGATATTCGGCTGTAGCTGGTAGTTTGTAGATAGTACCGCCAACTGTGCCAGTCCACCCAGCTATCTCAAGTGCTGTATCAACGGCGCCAGGTAGATGCCTATCTAGTGCGCCCTTTAGCATAAAGCAGCCTATGCCACCCCACAAAGCAAACGCACCTAATTTGCCTTCTTCGGCCGGGTTGAGTTCGCGACCGCGGGAACGTGCAGCCAGACTACCGGCTATATCTAGACCTTTAGAACCTATCATTGCCACTGCCGGTGCCAATGGCAGGTATCCAGCGTGCTCCAATACTGGTGCAGCTGCTAATAACTGGATTGCATCGACCGATGGGTCTAGATCGCGACCAATTCGTCCCTTGGTGCCGGTTGCATCAGCAGCAGCTCCGTCGGCTAGGTCACCGGCTCGTCCGCCCATAACCTTTAAAAGCCCCGACATCTTTTGACCGTTTGCAAAATCTGCCAAGCCATTAATAACCAAAACAGTACTGGCTATCGTAATGGTGTTACCAATTGTTAATATGCCACGGCTGGCTTTTGCGACTCTTTGCCAACGATTTAGTTTGTCTGGGCTGATGTTGTCCCAGTCGTTTTTGTTATTCTGTAAGCGATGTAATTTTTCTTCGGAACGCCTGGCCATAAAATGTGTCTAAAGAGCGGCTTCTAGTGCTGCCCACTCGGCATTTTCGTCGTCTTCTGGAACGTTTACACTAACCTGATCGCCCGGTTTAGCCTTGAAGTACGTTACGCTGGCTAGCAATACACGGTACGATTTTTTACCAACAATTACAAAGTAATGACCATCTTGTAGCTCTAATAGGCCAACTAGCTGCTTGCGGGCAATTGGCCCAATCTGTTTGTAAAGGAATGAACCATCGTCGGCGATAGTGAGTTTGAGTATGTCGCCTTGAACTAGTTTTGACTTACTGGCGTAGTTGGCCGGTACTGGGTACGTCTTGCCATCACTACCCACCATATTTTGGCCATCGAATACACCTTCGATAATTTTGCCCAAGTTATCGTCTTTAACACTGGCTGTGATAACAGGATCATCACCAACCAAACTAACTAACAACTCCTTGGCAGCTGCCAAGCTTGTTTCTGCCTCTTGGATGAGGCTTTTTAGTCTTTTGATTTGTTTCTCCGGTACGTCCGCCATAATGGCTCCCTATAAGTCTCAGTGTTTGTTTAGGTACACTTCAGGCATAAACGTACCATGAATATTTTGCCAAGTCAAAAATTTACCGCCCTACCTGTGGAAAACCCATCATCCTAGCTTGCTTGATAATCTCTTGCACTTGGTATGACCCCCTGGTAGCCCTTTTCGTATTTTACTGTTGTTGCTTTTATGCAGGCGTCGTAAATGCTTTGCTGTACGGCTTTTCCAGCTGCATGACCAATAATATCTACCTGCACATGTAGGTCACTATCTACAGCCTTAAAGTATTGGGCTTTACTATTGAGTGGGTTTTTTAGCTCACGATTACTAAAAACAAATACTGTATCACCGTCCTGTGAAGTATGCACAGGATTAATTGCTCGAACTTGCCCATGTGATGCCAGATGAGCTATGCGTTCGTAGTTTTCGATTGAGCCCAGGTCGACATTAATACCAACGACTGAGATGGTTGTATTTGTAGTTGGCTCGGAATCTGGATGTGTCACGAAGTTTGCCAGGTCTTCATATGCCTTAAACTTAGTTTTTTCATCGCGATTGCCTGCCAGGAAGGTGTTATTTGGCAGTACGATATTGCCAATTGGATTTACTACCGACAGAGCGCACACCATGATTCCGTTACCTAAGTTGACTCGAGCTGAGCCAACGCCGGTTTTCATTGCTCCTGATTTACTGCCTCCTTCTATCCAGCGAAACTTACCAGCGGTTGCACCCGTACCAGCGCCAACGTTTCCCGATTCAACTGGGCCACGTGAAGCATTTTTGTAAGCCTCGGTACCATATTCAGGGTCATATGGCGCTATTGTAACTCCCAGGTCCCAGATAATAGCTCCACTAATCGACGGGTTGTATATATTGTGACCCATCTTCATGCCAATTTTATCTTTGCGTAAACAGTCGGTTATTGCACTAGCTGACATTAGGCCTGTCATGCTGCCACCAGCTATAAACAAGCCGTTACTGTCGTACATGGTACTGCCGCTACGCAGACCCTCGGTATTGAAAGCGCCAACTGCACCACCATAAGATCGGTAAGCTACAGTGTTGGGCTCGTCAAACAGGATAACCGTACACCCTGTTAGTTTATCTAGATGAGTTGAGTGTCCTACTCTGACCCCCTTTAGGGCTGTAAGCGTATTATTTTCCATATGCTTTTTAGTATATACCAACAAAAAGAGGCTCGTTAGAGCCTCTTATGTTCTGTCGGTATCAAGCCCTATTAGGCTAGTTCAACGGTTGCGCCAGCAGCTTCTAGAGCTGTCTTAGCGGCTTCGGCGTCTTCTTTCTTAGCTTTTTCAAGCACAGTCTTTGGAGCGCCATCTACTAGTGCCTTAGCTTCACCAAGACCAAGACCAGTTAGGTCTTTTACAGCCTTGATAACAGCTACTTTTTGCGCACCAGCGTCTTTAAGGACTACGTCGTACTCGCTCTTGGCGTCTTCTGCAGGAGCGGCGTCGCCACCAGCAGCAGGACCAGCAACAGCTACAGCTGCAGCAGCAGGCTCAATACCGTACTCATCCTTAAGGATAGTTTTAAGTTCGTTTACTTCCAAAACTGTTAGTTTTGTCAGTTCTTCTGCTAATTTCTTTACATCAGCCATGATTAATTCCTTTCTAATTGTTTAGGCAGTTGCCTTGTCGGCAATGCCATCTAGTAATGCATGCAGGTTGCCAGACAAGCCGTTTGTAACGTCGTTGACTGGTGAAAGCAGCATGTCTACTACTTGACCAATAAGTTGCGACTTGCTTGGCAAGGTTGCCAATGCCTTAACCTCATCGGCACTCATAAAAGTACCGTCTGGGCCAATAGCCCCTACGAACGATAGTGTCGGGTTGGTTTTAGCAAAGTCGGCCAACGCTTTAGCAGGCGCAACTTCATCCTCGGTGTTAAAAGCGTACAACAACTGGCCTTTGAGGGCGCTAGTATCAACGTCCTTTAGGGCTTCGTTTTTTTGTACGGCTTGTATCACCAAGCGGTTTTTAATAACTTTTACATTGGTTTGACTGTCTTTAGCATCGTGGCGCAATTGCTGCAAGGCCTTCACAGTCGTGCCTTGATAGGCAGCAACAACTGTTAGCTTAGAGTCGCCAAGCATGCTAGCAACTTCATCGATAACTTGTTGTTTCTTGTCTTTTGATAGAGCCATTGTAATGTTCCCTATTATTTATATTTCGGGCATTATCGACCTGTTTATTGCCCACGTTACCGTTAAAAAACGCCTTTGCTAACAAAGACGTTGATAACGAGAGAAAGAAAATAACTTTTCTACCTCGGTAGCAGATTAAGCTTTCGGATGAATGCAGCTACTGTCTTTGGTAACGATAGGCCTATTTTACCTCTGTTAAAGGGTTAAGTCAAGCTACAAAAATAGATTGGTTGCGCGCGAGCTAATGGCCGCAAAATCCACCTCTGATTGTTCGAAAGTATTTTCTAATGCTTTTTTGTCCGAAGTCTCAAAGCCTAATAGTACTTTGCCAACATCGGCACCAAGCCCACGGTAATGAAACAGGCTGATGTTGTAATGCGATCCAACTGCTTGCAAAAAATCATTTAGTGCTCCAGGACGTTCCGGGAAGCTAACTTCGTACAGCAGCTCCTCAGTACCTTTAGGGGCTGGACCGCCTATCATGTGGCGAATGTGTTCTTTGGCGATTTCATCATCAGAAAGATCATCAAACTTGTAGTCGTGTTTGCTGAGATTCGAGATAAAGGTCTGTTTGTCATCGGGGGAGCTGAACGTAATGCCTACAAAGATTACTGCATCATCGCGGTCGTTTAATCGATAGTTAAATTCGCTGATGCTAAACCCATTAACAACATTTTGGCAGAAGTGCCGTAAAGCGCCGGGGCGCTCTGGCATGTGGATTGCAAACACGGCTTCGTTCCCACTGCCCAGCATGGTGCGCTCTGCTATAAACTGCAATCTCTCGAACGACATATTTGCCCCCGAACAAATAGCAACAGCAATAGCATTGTCTGGTAGCTGATATTGCTGTAGCCCGGCTACACTCAAGGCACCTGCCGGCTCGACTATGCTACGCGTGTCTTCGAACACGCTTTTGATAGCGGCGCAAATTTGGTCGGTATCGACAGTTATAACTTCGTCTACAAAGCTTTTGGATATCTCAAACGTGAGTTTGCCAACCTGCTTCACAGCTACTCCGTCTGCAAAGATGCCGACATGCGGTAGTTTTACGCGCTTGCCGGCCTTTAGGGAGGCTTGCATTGCATTACTATCGGCTGG
>CAYXYR010000021.1:0-13310 GCA_964469435.1 uncultured Candidatus Saccharibacteria bacterium
AATGGGGCAAAAAGTAAACCCAATTAGCATGCGCCTTCAGGTTAACAAAGACTGGCGCAGCAAGAGGTTCGCAAGCAAGCGCGAATACGCTACCTACCTTAGCCAAGATTTAGCTGTACGCAAAATGATCCAAGACAAGCTAGGTAGTCGTGCTGCTCTTAACAAAGTTGACATCGAGCGATCACCAAACTTGGTTACCGTTACTATCAGCCCGGGTAAAGCCGGTGTAGTTATTGGCCGAGGTGGTTCTGGTGCCCAAGAACTAAAGGCCGCAATCGAGAAAATCTACAAGGCCCAAGTACGAGTCAATATCGAAGAGATCAAAAAGCCAGAGCTATATGCCAAACTAGTAGCCGAGAACATCGCTCATCAGCTAGAACGACGCATATCTTTCAGACGTGCCATCAAGTCTACGGCCGCTGCAACTATGCGTGCTAATGCCCAAGGTATTCGTATTGAAGTATCAGGCCGACTAAACGGTGCCGAAATGTCACGCCGCGAAAAGGAAGTCCAGGGTAGCGTACCATTGCACACACTTCGCGCTGATATTGATTACGCACATGCCAAGGCTCAGACTCCAGCCGGCATCATAGGTGTAAAAGTATGGATCTATAAAGGGGAGGTAAACTAATGTTATTACCAAACCGAACTAAGCACCGCAAGGTGCGCAAGGGCCGAATCACTGGTGTAGCCACCAGCGGTAATTACATCGCCTTTGGAGACTTTGCATTACAAAGCCAAAGCAGCGAGCGCATTACTAGCCGCCAAATCGAGGCAGCTCGTCAAGCCATGACTCGTTACATCAAGCGTGGTGGTAAAATTTGGATTCGCATCTTCCCACACACACCAGTTACCCGCAAGCCACAAGATGTCAAGATGGGTAGCGGTAAAGGTAACCCAGAATTTTTCGTTGCTAAAGTTCGACCCGGCACCATCATGTTTGAAATGCAAGGTGTCAGCGAAGAAGTAGCGCGAGAGGCAATGCGTTTGGCTGGCCACAAATTGCCAGTCAAAACAAAATTCCTCGTACGGGAGGAGGTTTAGGTTATGAAAATGATCGAAATCCGTAAACTATCAACTACAGAGTTGACTACCGAGTCAACCAAGCTTCGTGACGAAATAGCCGAGTTAAGACGACGCGTGCACATGGGCGAACAAACCAATGTCCGTCTCATTCGCAACAAGCGCAAGGATCTATCACGACTACTGACCGTACTGAGTGAACAACTTGCAAAGGAGAACGCATAATGGCCAAGACTATGACTGGTACCGTTTCGTCAGATAAGGCCGACAAGACCATTATCGTTTCGGTACACACCCATAAAACCCACCCAATCTATAAGAAAGCCTATACTGTAACAACCAAGTTTATGGCTCACGACGAAAAAAACGAAGCCCACGTTGGTGACGTTGTCGTAATCGCTGAAACCCGACCACTTAGTGCTCGTAAGCGATTTGTCCTGACTAAAGTTATCGAAAAAGCCGCTATTAGCGCCGACAAAACTGTCGAGGCTATTACGGCCGAAGTTAAAGAAGACGATAAAGAGGAGGCCAAGTAATGATTCAACAAGAATCCCGCCTGGTCGTATGTGATAACAGCGGCGCCAAAGAGATCTTGTGCATCCGTGTGCTTGGAGGTACTCGACGTCGTTACGCACATGTTGGCGATGTTATTGTGGCTACTGTCAAGCAAGCCAACCCTCAGGGTAACGTCAAGAAAAAATCAGTTGTTCGAGCCGTGGTGGTACGTAGCCGGAACGCAATCAAGCGCAAAGACGGCTCTACAATCCGCTTCGACGACAATGCGGCTGTGATTATCGGCGACGACAAGCAGCCAAAGGCAACTCGTATCTTTGGACCAGTTCCAAGAGAGCTTCGTGACCTAGGTTACGCAAAGATCATCAGCCTTGCGCCGGAGGTACTATAATGAACACAACTTCTAAATCTATCTTCAAGATTCGTCTCAAGAAAGGCGATAACGTTATAGTCCGATCTGGCAAGTATAAAGGTCAGACCGGTGTTATTACTGCTACCCATCCAACCCTTAACAAAGTTACTGTAGAGGGAATTAACATTGTCAAGAAGGCCGTTAAGCCAAACCGTGAGCACCCACAAGGAGCAATCGTGTCGATCACTAAGCCAATCTGGGTTTCTAAAGTTGCCTTAGTAGATCCAAGCAACAAAAAAGCCACCCGAATTGTTTATCAGATCGGTAAAGACGGCAAGAAAGTTCGTATCGCTAAGAAAAGCGGAAAGGAGATTAAGTAATGGCTACAAAAACTACTACTGGATCTCGCCTAAAGACCGCTTACAATACGCAGTACAAGCAAGAACTGTTTAAGGAATTGGGCCTAACCAACGTTCATCAAGTACCGGGCCTAGAGAAGATCATTGTCAATGTTGGACTTGGTCGAGCTAAAGACGACAAAAAGCTTATGGAAATTGCTGCCAACACTGTCCGCAAGATTACTGGTCAGCAACCTATCGAAACCACAGCACGCATGTCGATCGCCTCTTTCAAACTACGAGAAGGCAACAAAGTCGGTCTCAAAGTAACATTGCGTGGCGACCGTATGTATGAATTTATGGATCGAGTCATCAACATTGTTCTGCCACGTCTACGTGACTTCCACGGTGTTAAGGCGGGTGCATTCGATGCTCAAGGAAACTACTCACTAGGCTTTGTTGACCAATCCGTTTTCCCAGAACTTACATTCGAAGAGACCACTACACCACATGGCTTACAAGTAGTATTTGTAATAAAGGCTGAAGAGAAAGAACATGCCAAAGCTTTGTTAACCAAGTTTGGTATGCCATTTGAAAAGAAGGAGAGCAAGTAATGGCAAGAAAATCGAACATCGCTCGTGACCTAAAACGGCAAAAGATGCACGCCAAGTACGCTGCAAAACGAGCCGAATTGAAGGCACTTGGTGACGTCGAAGGACTTGCCAAATTGCCCCGCAATTCATCACCAACACGTTTAAAGAACCGCTGCCAAGAGACAGGTCGACCTCATGGTTATATGCGCACTTTTGGGCTTAGTCGTATCAGCTTCCGTGAACACGCAAGCAAAGGCGAGATCCCTGGTGTAACAAAGGCTAGCTGGTAAAGGAAAATCTATGTCTAGAACTACTACAGATCCAATCGCAGACATGCTATCTCGGATTCGTAACGCAATTGCTGTACGAAAATCAGAGATTGTACTGCCACACAGCAGTATCAAAGAATCAGTTGCCAAGATCTTGCAAGATAACGGCTTCTTGAGCAAGGTTTCAGTTGCTGATGCCACCATAGGCAAGACTCTCCACATTGTGATTAATAGCCAAGATTCAAATGCCCGCATCACTGAGATTTCTCGAGTCAGTACACCCGGTCGTCGTGCCTATGCCAAGGCCAAGGAAATCCCAGCCATCAAAAATGGACGTGGAATTGTAATTGTTTCGACTTCTAAGGGCCTAATGACTGGTGCAGAAGCTAAGTCACAGGGTGTCGGCGGTGAACTAATTTGTAAGGTGTATTAGTATGAGTCGCGTAGGAAAATCACCAATCACAGTTCCATCGGGCGTTACCGTAGACATTCAGCCAGAGCTAATTACTGTCAGCGGGTCCAAGGGAACATTATCGCAGCCAACTTTAGAAGACATCTCGGTTAATATTGATGGCGAAACTGTAACTGTAACGCGAGCCAACGATATGCCCAAAGTTAGGGCTAAACATGGCTTAATGCGCGCATTACTACAAAACATGGTTACTGGCGTAAGTGCTGGTTTTAGTAAGCAACTAGAAATCAATGGAGTTGGTTACCGTGTTGCAATGGCCGGAGCCGACCTAAAGTTCAATATTGGCCTTAGCCATGATGTAACTTATAAGATCCCAGCTGGCGTAACTGCAACTGTAGAGCAGAACGTTATTACCATTAGTGGCATTGACCGACAACAAGTTGGCCAAGTTGCCGCCGAAATCCGGGCACTTAAAAAGCCAGAGCCATACAAAGGCAAAGGTATTAAATACGTTGGTGAGCGTATTATCCGCAAGTCGGGTAAGTCAGGTAAGGATAAATAAACATGAACCGCATTACACTTAAGATCAATAACTTCCGTCAACGAAAGCACCGCGTTGCTTCACGGATACACGGTACAGCAGAACGCCCAAGGTTAGCTGTATTTGTTAGCAACCGTCACATTGTTGCCCAAATCATCAATGACGATACACAGAAAACCCTGGCTCACGCCAGCACTGTTGGCAAACCCGTTAAAGGCACCATGACCGAAAAAGCCGAGACTATTGGTGCTGAGATCGCCAAAAAAGCCAAGGCAGCCAAGGTAACCACGGTTGTGTTTGACCGAAGCGGCAAGCTATATCATGGCCGCATCAAAGCCCTGGCCGAAAGCGCACGTAAAGCAGGACTGGAGTTTTAATTATGGATAGAGATCAACGTCGACCTCGCAACAACGAGACCCCCGAAGAAAAACAGTTTGACGAAAGAGTCTTGCACATCGATCGTGTGGCCCGTGTTGTTAAAGGCGGACGACGCTTCCGCTTTCGTGCTCTCGTAGCCGTCGGTGACCGCAAGGGGCGAATTGGAATTGGTTCAGCAAAAGGGGCTGATGTAACCAGCGCCGTAGCCAAAGCTATGGAAGTAGGCAAAAAGAACATGGTCAAGATTAACCTATACAAGGGCACACTGCCTCACGAAGCTACGGCTAAGGTTGGTGGTGCCAATATCTTGATTATGCCTGCCGCTCCCGGTACTGGTTTGATAGCTGGTGGTGTAGTTCGTACTGTTTTGGAAGTTGGTGGCGTGCACAATGCCCTTAGCAAGTCGCTAGGTTCTACTAACAAAACTAACACTGCTTACGCTACGATGAAAGCTTTAGAGAGTTTAGTACCTGCCAAGCAATGGGTCACTAATGCAAATAAGCCAGCTAAAAAGGCCGTTAAAACAGAGGCCAAAAAGGTAGCAGCATAATGAAATTCAACGATCTAAACCTTACAAGCAACAAGGCCAGCAAACGCGTTGGTCGCGGTATTGCTGCCGGCCAAGGTAAAACTGCTGGTCGTGGTACTAAAGGACAGAAGTCACGCACCGGTTACAGCCGTCGCCCTGGGTTTGAAGGTGGTCAAAACCCACTCATGCAGCGTTTCCCTAAACTGCGCGGCTTTACATCTCATCGCGTCAAGCCGGAGGTGGTTTATACTGGTCAATTAGACAACTTAGGCGCAAGTATCGACACACAAAGCTTAGCTGATGCCAAGCTTATTAGTTCACCATTTGTTAACGTCAAGCTTGTCGTAAAAGGCGAAATCACCAAGAAGCACACTGTAAAACTCCAGAACGCTTCTGCCACTGCTATCAAAGCTATCGAAAAAGCCGGTGGCAGCTTCGCGCAAATTGAGCAGCTAGCTCGACCTGCTAGTAAAAAGCCTAGCAAGTAGAAACTACAACTGACGTTTCATCGTCTTGCTGATATACTTGGCATATCTGTTGAAATGAGTCATTAAAGAGGGTATATGAGCTGGAAAACAATTTTTCAATCACTAAAAAACGCCGAGATGCGCAACAAAGTGCTGGCTGTCTTGGGCATGCTTCTGGTATTTCGAATTTTTGCGCACATACCCGTACCATTAAGTGACCCTAAAACCCTTAAGCAAGTTCTAGAAAACGTCTTTAACTCCGCCAATACCCCGCAGATATTCAGCTTTATTAATGTTTTGTCGGGCGGTGCTTTAGCCAACTTTTCTATCATGCTAGTTGGTATGGGGCCATACATTAATGCCTCGATCATCCTACAACTCTTAACCCGAGCTATCCCTAAATTGGAAGCCCTAAACAACGAGGGCGAATTTGGTCGCAAAAAGATCAATCAATATACTCGAATTCTCACATTACCACTTGCACTAATTCAGTCCATAGGAGCAATCTATCTGGTACGACAATCGGCCGCCAGTATTGGTGGGCTAGGTGATATTACTGCGAATTCTTCATTAGCTCACTGGGTACTTATGGTTGCCGCTCTAACCGGGGGCTCGATGATACTTATGTGGTTAGGCGAGCTTATCACCGAACAAGGTGTTGGTAACGGTATCTCTCTAATAATTACAGTCGGAATAGTTAGTAGCCTGCCCAAAAATGTATCGTCTATACTATCGAGCGTAGTAAGCAAGAACGATAAATGGCAGATATGGGGCCATACCTTGCCTATTAATAAAACAGCCCTTTTGTATAGTTTGCTTATATTACTGATTGTTACGGCGGTTACGGTGCTTGTAGTAAAACTCAACGAAGCCTCGCGTAAGATTACCGTCAACTATGCTAAACGCATCCAGGGCAACCGAACATACGGCGGGATAACCACCATCCTGCCAGTTAAACTAATAACGGCTGGTGTGGTTCCGATCATCTTTGCCGTTGCTTTTTTGAGTGTGCCGAGCTTTGCAGGCCAGTTAATGGCTGGTTCCTCGAGCGAGAATCTTAAGAGCATTGGCACAACACTAGTAAGGCTATTCCAGAACCCGAGCGTACAAAGTTTTCAAGCAGGTGGCTGGCAACCATACCTATACCCTGTGGTCTACTTTGTATTGGTTGTAGTATTCACTTTCTTTTACACCAGCATCGCATTTAATGCTAAAGAAATCGCTGAAAACTTGCAAAAGCAAGGTGGCTTCGTAGAAGGCGTCAGGGCAGGTAGTCAGACCGAAAAATACTTAGGTCGTGTCGTCAACCGGCTAACGCTATTTGGTGCTTTTGCTCTCGGTCTTTTGGCGCTTCTGCCAATAATCGGTCAAATATTCCTTAAAACAAACATCACACTCGGTGGTACCAGTATCCTTATCTTGGTTTCGGTTGCATTGGAGACCCTACGCGCCATAGAATCGCGAGCCTTGATGGTAACTTACGATCAATACGAACAACCGGACTTTTTCTATGATACCGACGAACCAGCACAGGCAGGCACAGGCGCCCGCCGTCTAAAGTTTGTACCACGCTTAGGGCGACGAAAAAGCACCAAAAAATAACTTCGGTAAAACCCTTTACAAAATAAGCCATGTTTTGTATACTTAAACCTTAGTTATATTTATGGCTGGAAACAAGGAAGTAATCGAATTAACAGGCACCATTGTCGAGACCCTTCCGGGGACTCAGTTTCGAGTAGAACTTGAAAATGGCCATAAAATTATAGCTCACGTTGCCGGCAAGATGCGGAAGCACTACATCCGAATCGTACCAGGCGACAGCGTGACGGTCGAGTTGACCCCTTATGATCTCACTAAGGGCAGAATCACCTATCGCAAAAGCTAGTCCTGTTTACGTAGCTGGATTAGACATTATCAATATAAGGCAGTGTGTTGTGTCCCACAGAAAGGAACATAATCCGTATGAAAGTACGTGCTAGTGTAAAGAAGATCAGTCCAGACGACAAAATTGTACGCCGCAAAGGCCGTCTGTACGTTATCAACAAATTTAAGCCAAAGCATAAGCAAAGGCAGGGTTAAGATATGGCACGAATTTCTGGTGTAACCATCCCCAGCGAAAAACAAATCCAAATAGCCTTAACTTACGTTTATGGCATCGGCCCTAAAACTAGCGCCGATATCTTGGCAGTAGCTAAGGTAGAGCCGACTGTTCGCGTCAAGAACCTGACAGATGCCGAAATTTCGAGCATTCAGGATGTTATCAACAATAAGTACACAGTCGAAGGCGAGCTCCAAAGGATTGTAGCCGGCAACATCAAGCGTCTTAAAGATATAAATGCTTATCGTGGCCTACGTCACAAAATGAGCTTGCCAAGCCGAGGCCAACGAACCAAAACCAACGCCCGAACCAGGCGTGGTAAAAAAGTAACTGTCGGTGGTACCGCTAAGAAAGTGGCATCTAAGACTTAGGATTAACAATGGCAGATACAACTACAACCACTCCCAAGAAGAAAAAGGCCAAGCGATCAGTACCATCTGGTCAGGTCCATATTTACGCTTCGTTCAATAACACCATAATAACTTTCACCGACTCAGCAGGTGGCGCCTTGGCTGCTTCTAGCGCCGGCGCTTGCGGCTTCCGTGGCTCTAAAAAAGGCACTGCTTACGCAGCACAAGTGGCTACCGAGAAAGCCGGCCAGATTGCCAAGCAGCAGTATGGCCTTAGCAAAGTAGACGTCTATGTAAAAGGTATTGGTCTTGGTCGCGATGCGGCTGTTCGCACAATCAATACCCTAGGCATGCAGGTGGAGATGATTCGTGATGTAACTGGTGTCGCTCATGGTGGCGTTCGACCACCAAAGGCAAGGAGGATCTAAGCCATGGCACGTGATACTCAAAGTATTGTAAAGATGAGTCGCCGCGAAGGCTATGCTCTTCACCCCAAAGCTCACAAAGCCCTGCTAAAGCGAACCGCTCTACCAGGCCAGTCTACTAACGGTCGTGGCATGCGCAATAAGCCAAGCCAGTACAGCCTACAGTTGCGCGAAAAGCAAAAAGTAAAGCGTTTATACGGCTTGCTCGAAAAGCAATTTTCTCGTCTCATGGCCGAAGCTAACCGAATGCAAGGGCAGTCAGGCGAAATTTTGCTACAGCTTCTAGAGCGACGTTTAGACAACGTAGTCTACCGAAGTGGCTTAGCTCCAAGTCGTCGAGCTGCTCGTCAATTGGTTACTCACGGTCACTTTACACTAAATGGCCGTCGCGTAGATATCCCAAGTATTCGCGTCAAACAAGGTGACAACATCGTGTTACGGGAATCAAGTGCTAAGAATGAATATTTCAAGCGCATCGACGATCTTAGCCCTGCTAATAACGATGCTATCCCAGCCTGGCTAAAAGTTAACCGCAAGAAGTTCGAAATTAGTGTCGCTAGCATACCGGCTCGCGATGATGCAGAACCAGAAATTAATGAGCAATTAATCGTTGAGTACTACTCACGCTAGCATCCACGAAAGGGAGGCCTAATAAATGTCAAAAATGATTCACACCCCAGGACTCGTCAAAGTTGACGAGCACAGCAAGACATCGGCAACGTTCAGTGTCGAGCCACTACATACTGGTTATGGTATGACACTTGGTAACAGCTTGCGACGCGTATTGCTTAGCAGTATTGCTGGTGCAGCTATCACCGCCTTTAAAGTGGAGGGCGCAACTCACGAGTTCACTACTCTAAAAGGTGTCAAAGAAGATGTTGTCGACATCATGCTAAATCTCAAGAGCGTTCGTTTTCGTGTTTTTAGCAGCGAGCCACAAACTCTACGCATCACCAAGTCTGGCAAGGGCAAAGTAACTGCCAAGGATATCACCGTAAATGCCGATGTAGAAGTTGTTAACCCCGACCAAGTTATTGCTACACTCGATGACGACAAAGCTAAGTTTGTACTAGACATGGTCGTAGAAACAGGCCGTGGCTACCACACAATCGAAGAAGGTGCCAACCGTAAGCACAGCGATATGATTGCATTAGACGCCGTATTTAGCCCTGTTTTGCGTGTTCGTTACAAGGTAGAAAACACACGTGTTGGTCAAATGACTGATCTTGATAAGCTACTGATTACAATCGATACCGACGGCAGCATTACCCCAAGTGACGCTTTCGAAGAAGCCGCTGCAATCCTGGTAAACCAGTACACTGCTTTGGCTGGTCAAACCCGTGTAGAGGCCGCTGCACCGCTAACCGCCAATACAGTTAGCAACGACAGTGCCGCCTCTAGCGACGAACCAACTGAGCTTATGACATCTATCGAGGATCTAAACTTGTCGGCTCGTACTACCAATGCTCTCATCAACAATGAGATCCATACACTTAAGGATTTGTTTAGCCTAAGTGATACCGAACTAAGAGACCTCAAGGGCTTTGGAAGCAAAGCTTTGGACGAAGTAAAAGATAAAATGAGCGAGCTGGAGCTGTAATCATGCATCGTCACGGATATCAGGGCCGCAAATTCGGCCGCGAACGAGATCAGCGCAACGCCCTCATCAAGGGCTTAGCTGAGTCGTTGGTACGTGATGAGTCAATCAAGACTACACTACCAAAGGCTAAAGAGCTTGTCCCTTACATCGAAAAACTAATTACCAAAGCTAAAAAAGGCGATTTGCATAACCGCCGACAGGTAATTGCTAAGCTTAGCACTGTAGAAAGCGCACATAAGCTAGTAGACCAGATTGCACCAAAACTAAAAGGTCGCACCAGTGGTCATGTCCGCATCGAGAAGCTTGCCAATCGTCGCGGTGATAACGCTGAAATGGCCCGCGTAAGTTTTGTTGATGATCTAAAAGAAGCGCCGGTTGCTAAAGCAGCACCAAAAGCAGCAGCTAAGGTTGAAGCCAAGACACCTGCCGCCAAACCGGCTACCAAAAAGCCAGCTGTCAAAAAGGCTACAACCAAGAAAGAGGAGGCATAAAACATGAAGACTCCAACTCAAAAAACTTACAGTGCTAAACCCAGTGAAGTAACTCGCAAGTGGCACATTCTTGATGCTAGCCAAGCACCAATCGGCCGGCTTTCTACCGTTGCTGCTCGTTTACTGATTGGCAAAGACAAGCCAATGTTTACTAGCCATGTAGATTGTGGTGACTACGTAATTGTCATTAACACCGACCAACTAGTTGTTACTGGCGACAAACTAAACAAGAAAATGTATTACCACCACAGTCACTTTCCAGGCGGTCTAAAGTCTGCAACTTTAAGCGAGAAAATGGCCAAAGACTCAACAGAAGTTATTGTAAAGGCTATTCGTGGCATGCTCCCAGTAAACAAACTGCGCGACGGACGATTGGACAGGCTCAAGGTTTATGCTGGCAGCGAGCACAATCACAATGCACAGCAACCTGAAGAGTTCAAACTCAACAGTTCAAGAAAGGCGGATAAATAATGGCTGCTTCTACAGCAAAGGGCTACTTCTATGCATTAGGCCGGCGCAAAAGTGCAACAGCACGCGTTCGGGTAATGAATGGCAAGGGTGCAATCACTATCAACGGTAAGCCAGCCGAAGAATATTTAGCTGGCAGCAAAGCGTTGCTCAACGAGCTGCAAAAACCTTTCACGGTTCTAGAGCAGAACGGCAAATACGATGTTAGTGCCGTAGTGAGCGGCGGTGGTCATAACGGACAGATCGACGCTATCCGCTTGGGTATCGCTAAGGCTCTGGCTGTCATGAATGACGACCTCAAAGCTACACTAAAGCGTGCCGACTTACTAGGACGCGACTCTCGCGAGAAAGAACGCAAGAAGTTTGGCCTCAAGGGCGCCCGTAAACAAAGGCAGTTTACAAAGCGCTAATTGCCTTGTTGTTAATAAAAAGAACCCTGGGAAAAGGGTTCTTTTTATTTGTTCTGACTCCGGGCCGCAACAGGTCCTAAACCAAGACCGTGTTCTGATTGAACTGGGACGAGCAAATACGATTCATATTCGTCATACAGACGGCCAAATCGCGTACAAAGAGCCAAGCAACCCACTTGACGATACGGAGCATCCTGAGTTAATAAAGATTCTTTTACGCGCTCGCGACCAGGACATTGATTGCCGCAAACCAGCACTTCTGCATCACTGCGCTGCGCATCCATACGAATGCCGGCAGGTATAGTACTTACAATATCAGTAATGGTTCGATGCGCTAATTCTGAGCTCATGATTATATATATTTTAACATATTCTTTGCATTTTGTACATTTCTAGTTGACAAGTCTGCTCTGAAGGAGTATCCTTTCTTTCGTTATGGTAAGCAATATCGTAAATCAGTTTTATTTTTGGTTTACTTCGTCACTGCAGTGGCGCTTTGCTTACGTGAACCAATAAATATCTAAACCACCTAAGTTAACAGCAAACCGCCACATGGCGGTTTTTTATTTTGAAAGGAATATATGTCAGAAACAATATCGAACGCACTAACACACCACTGGGCACTGGACGACCTGGCCGCAGAAGCCATAGCCCAAAACATCAGCGGTCACCAACAATACACAGAACATCTAGAAAGCATTTACGGACCGCTAGACATCGAAACGGTTAAAAAACGGGGCTCTTTCAGGAAAGAAATTGGCGATGTCTTTACTGGCCAATCTGACAAGAAACTTGCCATTATTGGACCGTGTTCGCTAGATGTAGACATTGACTACACTGAACTATTCGATTACATCGAGGAACTACAAGCCGAACACCCCAATGCCATCATTGCGTTTCGCGGCAACTGGGCAAAGCCACGCACCAACGTTGGTTGGACGGGCCTATTCTACAGCCTAAACGAACGTAGCCGCCAAACAGGTTTTGACGTCATAATTGAGGCGTTCAATCGTGGCATTCCAGTAGTTACCGAGGTAACAGAATCTGTACAGCTCGGCGCAATCGCACCGTACCTAAGTGGTATGTGGATTGGAGCTAGAGACATCGAACCTACCGAACGTCGCGGAACAATGTCTGCCTTTCACTTACCAGTTGGCATAAAAAACAGCACGCGTGGATCCGATAATGTACTACTAACAGATACGTTCAAGGCAATCCGAAGCAATTCGGCTAACAACAAAAACTCCGGTGTCCATATTGGCCAGTTGGCTATGACAGCTGATTCACCTGGCATTCCAACAAGCATCGTGCCAGTTGGCGAAGGCAACACACAGCTAGCCATAATTGCTCGTGGCTACAGCCTGCCAGACAATATGGATCCGGATATAAAAGAAGAAGCTGCTATCAACCATCTGTCTGATCTTTGTGAACTGGGCGATAGTGAGGGCGCTGCGGTACTAATTGACGGTACCCATGGCGTACCGCCAATGTTCAACATCGACCGCAAGCACCCTGATCGTTTTCTGAGAGTACTAGACAAAGTTCATCATGCCATCCAAAGTGGACGGATACGTAAGGCGCACATGCTGGCTGGGGTAATGGGAGAGGTTGGGATCGTAGAAGGCCAAACCGACATTAACTTGCTATTGTCCGAGCGCAAAGAACAATTGCGTAAACTAATTGGCGTAACTATGGAGATACTATAAATGAGAAGAACAATAATCAACCAAGCGTGGCGAACTTCCTACCAAAAAGGGAGGTTTATTTGGCGTATGCCAAAATAGCAAATACTGTAAAGATTAATGAACTGCCTCCTTAGCGAGGCAGTTTTTACTTAAGGAGAACATCATGGAAAAAGAACAATTAAAAGAAGAGTACGGCGAAGCGATTTCGGCAGATATAGATGAAGTAACCGTCATAAAAGATGCTGCATACTTTGCAACGCATCATCCAATGACGATTGCGGAAGGCGACGAGTACCTCAAAGTAATGGGGCACTATTTTAGCCCGAGCGGGCTATAGAAAGGAGAAACATGAATAATCAGACGCTTGG
>CAYXYR010000022.1:0-13241 GCA_964469435.1 uncultured Candidatus Saccharibacteria bacterium
CACCCTAAGTATTCCTTACAAACTTATGCTTATGTGGCCTAGTATAACTTACAGTCTAGTTTGAGCACAATTGGGTTAAGGCTCTTACGACAGCATCTATATCGGCACTCGTATTTGATCGGCCCAAGGTAAAACGCAAGCTAGATTGTGCATCAGATTCTGACAAACCGATAGCCATCAGCACATGAGACGGCTCATCTGAGCTAGCCGAACAAGCCGAGCCAACCGCACACTGAATACCAAGTTCGTCGAGCTCCATCATCAGTCGTTCGTTATCATGACCCGGCAAAGTTATATGGATGTTGTTAGCTATTCGATGCTTGGTAGAGCCGTTAATAGCCACGTTCTTGAGATGAGCGTTTAATTTGTATATAAATTCATCCTGCAAAGCAGAAACTCGCTTTGCCTCTTGAGGTTGCATGGCTATTGCTTTTATTAGGGCCTGGCTAAAGCCAACTATGCCCGGCACGTTTTCGGTGCCGCTTCTTGCGCCCCACTCCTGACCCCCGCCCAGAAGAAGCGGTTGAATATTTACCCCTGTTTTGATATAAAGCATACCAGTTTGCTTGGGGCCATAGATTTTACCACCATTTAAGGTCATCAAATCAACTTGGTAGCGATGTGGCATAACCGATAGATAATTTGGGGCTTGGCAGGCGTCGGTGTGTAAATATAATGGCGTTTTGTTACCAATTTTAGCCCTTTGGCTGCGAATTTGGCTGACTATTTTAGCTACCTCGGCAACTGGCTGCAAAGTGCCTATCTCATTATTAACCAGCATTAGGCTCACCAAAACAGTGTCTGAATTGATGCACTTACCCAGCTCTTCGATGTCAATAATTCCGTCTGCCCCAACCGAAACCACGCTGTTATCAAATTGTCTGGCCGGCTCAAGTACAGATTTATGCTCGACCGAGCTAATAACTATATTCTTGTTAGGGAATAATTCTAGAACTCCCCTAATGGCCAGATTATTGGCTTCGGTTCCGCCAGCAGTAAAAACTATTTCGCGTGGGCGAACACCTAGTTCTTTGGCAACTTGCGCCCTGGCCACTTCAACATCGTTATGTACGGCCCTACCGGCCAGATACGTAGCGCTTGGGTTGTAGAACCGATCTGTAAAATATGACTGCATCATCGACAGAACTTCCGCATCTAGCGGTGTTGCGGCAGCATAATCTAAATATATGTTTACACTCATTGGTGATTATTATAGCTCTGTTAATATCAATTTACAGGTAGCTATACATCTCGCCACGAACTCGTTGTTCGTAAAGTCGAGCTGCTTGCTGTAAGTGTTTGGCCTCTTGCAAGCTAACTGGCTGATAAGGCTGGCCATCTTGGGCTTTTAAAATACCGTTTGGGCGAATATCATAACGCGTAGTCTTGGTCTGTCGTTTACCGCTGGCATCAACCCACTCCTCGTGCCACACCCAAGTACGATCGTCTAAACAGAAGAACTCACGTCGACCACCAGCCGGCACCGGACCAAATAATGTACCGCCAATCTGAGCTTCACGGCGAATAAGATTACGATACAGCTCGGCCTCGCGGTCTTTGGCGTTCGTACCAACTATAGTCTTGAGTAATTTATTGATCATTAGGCTACTTTCTCGCCAATCTGAGCTTGAATTTGCCGGAACAATTCGGCAGATGTTTGAGCAGCATCGTTGGCTAACCTAGCGTAGTCATGAATCGAGGTAACATTGTTTGCCTTTGGTCCAACTGGGGCAATTGGTGTTGGATCAAAGCTTGCTGAATCCTGGGCGACACTCAAGTTATTAACAGCCCTTGATTGGATATTTGTTGGCATAATTTCTGGGGTAGACCGAACTTTGGTTGGGGCAAATTCCAACACCTTACCTGGGATAACGGGTGTTTGAGCCGCCTCTACGAAGCTAATTGCATCATCAATGTGGACATTCGATAAGCTAATACTCCCAATGCGATCACCCCCAAACCGCATCAGCAGTTCGGGCACATTAGCCTTGGCGCGCTCAAAAGAATTGTCGTGTTGCATGTATATGATTCTGTGATTTAGATATTGAACAGTGTACGTGCGTTTTCGGTTGTGTTTGCAGCCAACATGTCTAGTGGCTCACCGCGGAGTTCGCTCAAAAACTCGGCCGTCACACGTACATGTTTAGGCTGGCAGATAGTACCACGAAACGGCTTTGGAGTCAAGAAGGGAGCATCGGTTTCTAGTAGTAATTTACTCAACGGGACAGCTTTAGCAGCGTCGAGCTGCTTCTGGTCTTTGGTAAATGTCATAATGCCATTAAGGCCAACATATAGCCCCCTAGAAACAATTTGGTCTAATTCCGCAATTCCAGCCGAAAAACTATGAACAACGCCCCTAATCGCCTTATATTGGTCAAATATAGGCCAAAAATCATCAAAAGCATCTCGTACATGGAAGATTACTGGCAAATCATGCTCTTGAGCCACGTCTAGCTGAAAACGCAGTAACTTTTCTTGATCTGATTTACTGGAATGCTCGTAATAATAATCCAATCCTATTTCGCCCACAGCTAGTACCTTAGGTTTGCTCGCTAGATCACGAAAATGCTGCAAAGCCACATGATCATGCACATATTCTTTGGCCTCATGAGGGTGCAGCCCAATACTGGCCCAAACATTACTGTACCTCTGTGCCATGGTTATGCCCATTTCACTATCTTTTAGGGTGCAGCCAACGCACATCAATCTAGTAACGCCCTCTTTTGCAGCAGAATCAATAACATCAATTGGATCGAGCTCATAATCTGGGAAATGAATATGGCAATGAGTATCTACAAATTCCATAGTCAGTAGTATAAACGATTCGTTTTACAACAACTTTGGCGTTGTATGCTAAGTCTGCTTGGTGTAGCATGGACATTATGCAAGAAAACCAGTGGGTCAGCCCTTATGTGTCTGTTGATTGTGTTGTGTTCCAGTTAATATCAAATCGACTATATGTTCTTCTGGTAAAACGTAAGCGGGACCCCTACATCAATAAATGGGCCTTACCTGGCGGTTTTTGCCCTAGCGGCACTAAAACCTACGATGCCATGACCGACAACATGCGCGCCAAAACAGGTATAATCGCCGAAAAATTGCACGTTCTCGAGCAGCTCTATACATTTGACGCCATCGATGCCGATCCAAGAGGGCCAAATGTAATCGTTTCTTACCTGGGCCTAACCCGCAATATCACTCCTCTAGCTAGCAAAACAACCGAAAACCCCCAGTTCTTCCCTGTTGATGACCTGCCAGATGACTTGGCTTACAACCATCACGAGATTATCGATTACGCCATCGACCGATTACGCTCCAAGATTACTTATACAAACGCCGTTTTTGCACTACTACCAAAACTATTTACTTTCAATCAATTACAATCTGCTTACGAAACGATACTTGGCCACCGGCTTGACAAACGCAACTTTCGTAAGAAGTTTATGAGCCTGGACATGATCCGCGAGACCGAAGAATACTTACGCGAAGGTGCTCACCGCCCCGCCAAACTCTTTAGATTTAACGAGCAACAACTCGAATATTTAAGTCGAACATTTGATTAACGGATAAGCAGCGAACACTTATCCACAATCTTCATATTGCTTATGTATATTAGTGTTGACACGACACAAACCGTGGTAGATAGTAGTTAGTGTAATACTAACGCTTACAAAAGGAGGGCAGTATGACAAACACTACATTATTTGTTTATGATGGAGCTATCTCGTCTACAAATACCGAGTTGCCAATGCCCATGAACCCTTTTGAGGAGCATGCTCTCAAGCAATTAGAGCAACAAAAAGCTGCCAAGAGACTAGCCTACAAAACTATAGGTGACCAGATCTATAAATTATTTGTAACAACTCAGGCACGCAAAGAACTTTTGCGAGCCTACCAGAAAACTAGGATAGCACCATGAAAAGAATAGAATACAACCAATTTAGCGATGCCTACATACCATATATAGACAACCTTGAGCTAAGCACAGCCCAACGAGCCAGACTTTGGTGGGAGGTTACGGTAACCCCCCTACCCACCTTGGCAAGATGGGTTATATTCCGTGCCCTACGACAGCCAAAAAAACTGCTCTAGTTGAGGCTATTTGTGGGCGGTTTCCAGACGAGGGAATAGTGTGGTCTGTAACGACCTCACTACGCCTTCTTCGAATACGTGACGAATTTTTGTGGCAGTTTCGGGCAGAAACGGCTCAAGAAGATTAGCAATTTGTAGCAAAGCACCAGCCTGATAGGCTAGAACTTCTTGCAAGTGTTGTTGATCGCCAGATTTAGCAATCACCCAAGGTTTTTCTTGGTCGATGTACTGATTAAGGCCCCTGACTTGCTCCCAGACCTCGTCTAGCGCACGATCGAAACGGCAGTAGTTTAATGCCTCCCAGTACTGCTCGGTGTCGTGCTTAGCTGGTGGTATGTTGCCAATGATACCGTTTTGGTACTTGGTTATCATCGCAGCCGTACGTTGCACGGCGTTGCCTAGCTCGTTACCTAGCTCGTTGTTATAGACCTTATCTAGACGCTCCCAAGAGAAATCACCATCGTCATAGCTAGGGACGTGGCGCAAAAAATAGTAGCGGAACGTATCGGCATTGTACTTATCGACGATTTCTTTAGGATGAATAACATTGCCTAGGCTCTTGCTAATCTTTTTGCCTTCTACTGTTAGAAAGCCATGCACATACAGCGCTTTTGGTAGCGGCAGTTCAAGCGCTAACAGCATTGCTGGCCAGATAGCTGCATGAAACCTTAATATATCTTTGCCGATCACCTGTACATTGGCCGGCCAAAACTTCTTGAAATCTTCGTGCTCGGGGTATCCCAAAACCGTTATATAGTTCATCAAAGCTTCGAACCAAACGTACATAACTTGCTTGTCATCACCCGGCACGGGTATGCCCCACTCTAACTTATCCTTAGGCCGACTAATACTTATATCTTGTAAACCCTGTTTAAACACGTGTAGTATTTCGTTCTTGCGAGTTTCTGGGATTACTAAGAATTCATCTTTTTCAATCATTGTCTGAACTTTTGGACCAAACGCACTTAACTTAAAGAAATAGTTTTCTTCAGCTAATTTTTCGTAGGGTTTTTCGTGATGCGGGCAAATTCCATTATTGGCCTTAGCCACCTCTTCGGTTACAAACTCTTCGCAGCCCGAACAATACAAGCCTTCGTACTTGCCTTTATATATATGCTGGCTTAATTTTTGCCAAATTATCTGGGCACGTTTTTCATGAGCCTCATCCGTTGTGCGGATGAATCGATCATTGCTGACATTTAGCAGCTGAATTAGCTCCCTAAAGGCCTGGCTTTTTTGGTCAACCAGCTCTTTTGGTGTCAATTTTAGCTCTGCAGCCTTATCGGCAATTTTAGTGCCGTGTTCGTCGGTGCCGGTACTAAATATCACCGGCTTGCCTTGTTGGCGCGCAGCTCTAGCCAGAACATCGGCCATAATTATCTCTAGGCCAAAACCGATGTGTGGATCACCGTTCATATACGGTATAGAAGTTGTCACGTAATAATTCATGGTCTCATTGTACCTTGTTGGTTAGTATTCTTATAAATATGAAGAGAAATAAAAGCTAAGCCCGCACGGGCATCAAACGCATTGCAACTAAAGTGTTAGCTTTACTCATAAATAAAACTATACCACTTTTGGCTTACTATTGCCAACATAAGGTATTAATGGTCGTGGCGGGTCCTCGGCACAAAATCCATGGTCTTGGCAATCTTCTGCTGTGTAATTGGGTAAATAATGCTCGTTAATTAAACCGTAATACTGTATTTTCTGGGCATCAAGATAAGGAAGATGTGGGTTGCGCAACCAAGCATATAGTACTCTTATATCATTGACACCTAATTCACGTAATTTTGGTATGGGCATGGCCGTCGTACTGCCAGTGGTAGCTGCATCATCAATTTCGACCACTTGATCGATGCCGTAGAAGGCAATAAGCTTTTTGGCGGCCTCACTAAGCCGAACTATTTTTTGCTCGTCTATAACAAACTTCTCGGTATGAGCTACTAATACCGGTGTTTCATAATTACCATGTGCATTCAATTCGTCAGCAATTGCTTCTGTTATATCGATGGTACCATTGGCTATACTCACTAAGCACGGCGCATCTGGACCAGGGAAAATTTGCCGTGTCTCGGCTGCGCTCAATTCTACCCACATATCCCATTCCCTAGTGCCACGAGTGACTACATCAAAATCAAGCTTTTCTCCATGAAGTCCTGTAGTAAATTCATGGTGACAATCTTCATCTTTAATTCCTAATTCGAGCAGATAATGCTCGAAGTGAGATTCACGCGTATTACTCATGCAATAACATTGTAACTTCTCACAATAAACAGGTGCGTTGTATTATTCGACGCTATAGTCAGTAGCCAAGTGCCACAACTGGCAATGGCGGCATTTGTACGCCTTAAGTTTTGGCTGTTTACCCCTTTGGTAGAGGCTCGTAGCGGCAACAGAATTGGCCTGCTGTGGCGTATCAAAGGCTAGCTTGTCGTGGCAAGGCAAAAGATTGGTATCTTGGTCTAGGTTATTTTTTGCATCCATAAACTGCGTTCGAAGCACCAAATAATACATACACACAGCCAGGGGTCTTTTTGTCGCCGTCCAAACTGATTGCATAGTCTGCCTGGAAATTTTTATAGCTGTCATTAAAGTCAATGCGACTCCATGTTGCGCTGTTTGGACTGCTCGGATTAAAGTCCTCGCTGGCAAAAATCCCAAATACGTTGTTCACACAACCAGACACATATATAGTCGGGTAAGTCTTACCGGTCGCAGCCATACCAAAGCCAACATCAATGATTTCCGACAATGACGTAAGCTGCGTAAATGTATTGCCGCTCCTAAACCACGTCTTGGGGCCGCATTGCGAGTTCGACGTATTACTGTCACCACTGGCAATAAACAGGTCTCCCGCCTTGCCAGGGACAGCCTTTATAATCCCGTGTATTTTTGCAGAAGCCATATCGGTAACACTTCCAAGCTTGGACCAACTACTTGGATAAGTATTCAGTTTATAGACACTAAAGTTACTTTCGTTTGCTTCGGCGAGCATCATGTAGAAGTTATTAGCCGCATCTACAGTAATAAAGTTCTGATTAATTCCTTGGTAACCACCAAAGTTTTGGTTAGGATGACTCAGCCCCATGCTGGCAAGAGTAATTTTAGTTATAGCCATTTCGTTAGCCGTATCTTCGCAGTTAAAAGTACGTATGCCGAGATCTGCGGCAGGCAGAGTACCCCCAGTAACACCGGCAGCCGTCGGCACAATGATTGCTTGCCCGGAGTCATTTACCGCCACCGTACCACGAACAGGACTATAGTCCTGCCATAAACCGGCCGACTCGTAGCCCAGACCTTGTGATAACTTGTAAGTCTGCCCACCATCCTTGGAGCAAAAAGCAGTACTCTTGGTGTCGTAATCAAACAAGTTTTCCGACAAACCAACAACGTACTTACCATTAGGGCTTACATTGATGCTGTTTCCATGACGTATCGGGACATAGCCAATGCGGGAGTCTATAATAGGCTGGCTAGGCAAATTCTCTACCTGTGATATGTTGGTAGTCCATTTCTTAAGCCAGCCAAGACGATCATGCTGCGTAAAAATTGATCGAGACGAGCCATCTTGCGCCACGAACGAACGCACTTGATTGCCAATCATATTTTCTATGCCATTACTTAAGCCAATCCACGTATTTGCAGGTGTCGTAGGATCGCGATATTGCATGCCGATGCCGATTGTCTGCCATAACCTATCGCCCACAAAAGCTGACTCCGCCGTGATAGCGCCATCATACTCGATGAACCCAGGTACAAAACTAGATTCATGATTGAACCATGGTATATCTGACTGGATTTCGGTTGCGCCCGTAACTTTCGTCGGCCAGGTTGCTCCTTTGTCATTGGATATTGCATACTCCGTCGTGCCTTTTGTTACGGCCACCTTGCCGTTTTTGTTAGCAGCAACAGTGTCAGCATCTGACAAAGGGTTCGATATCTCGGTCAAAACACGGTTCTTTAATGTATACAACTTTCCAGCACCATTATTTGACGCTACTGCATAAATTGTGTCCGTGCCGTTGTAGACTGATTGCTTGACCGGGTAGATTGTTTGGCCCGAAATTACGCTTAGTTGATCGCCGGTTGATACTTTTCCGGCAAAAATACTTCGATCATTTGCCGCATTGCCCTTTGATGTGTTAGCAAAAAAGTAAACATTGTCTTCAGCATCATTAATAGCGATCGTGCCGCAAACTAGATCTGTGCCACTACAATCAAAACCGGCAAAAACTTTTGTCCAGCTAGTGCCAGCATTACTCGTGCGGAACACTCCGTTCTTACCAACTACATATAAGATATCTTTATTTGTTTTGCTGACGGCCATAAATGAACCGAGTGATCGTCCGACATAATATGGGTTGCTTTCATTAATGTTTGGGTCCGAATGGATACTGCCAGCAATAGACAATAAACTAGTTGTAACATTCGTAAGCTGCCAATTATTTATGCTTGTATTAAAGTCGGCCCGGTAAATCTCATCCTTGAGACGGATATAAATCCGATTCTTATCGTAAATAGACACTTCTGTGGTTGCCGTACCGGCGTACCAACGCAAGCCTGATTTATCCTTTTCGTCCGCTGGCAATGTTGCAAACGTTACTAGCGGCACCCATTTAGTGCCGTCAAAGTATACTGCCGATTGTGCGTCAGACCTGGCGACAAGCTCACCATTGATACCAACGTCTATACCCGTTAAGTATCCGCCCGCACCTAGCCCAACGCGCTTCCAGCAATAGCTTCCAGAAGCTAACCCACTACAATTTACTACCTGTGTACCGCAACCCCCCGAACGAAATCTGGTAAATGCACCTCCTGATGCATTGGCCGCAGTTTTTGATAAGCTACCACAGGCGGCAGTTTCTGCTTCGAGAGAAATAGTCGACGTTGCCGCTCTAGCAACAAATATAACTATTACGCCAACAACAGCCAGGGCGCCCACAATTACGAACTTGCGCAAGTATGCTGGGTCTTTTATTAATTCTTTTAGCCCAGCGAGCCGACTCCCTCGTTTTTTCCACACAACCATTACCAATATAATAACTAGACAAAATATAACTTACAATACGGCTAACTAAAATGGCCGGGGCAAATTAACCTGGCTGGTAACGGAAGTGGGCGGATTACTTGTGATTGTCGTGTTGTAGTTTGGTACAGCTTTTAAGCGCCGGCCATCGCACAGCCTACCCCAATCGGCACTTTTACCATCTTTCAGGCAAGAATCCACAAATGTGCGCATAATTGAATCTTCCCATCCACCGAACCAATCCCCATGAGTTGTTGTTCCGCCAGGCATATTCATTGTAGTACCATCGGGCATCTTCATCTTGTCGGATGAAAAATACCAACCAGTGCTCGGCCCTTCTGGGTTAGACCAAAGTATGTTGTAGGTAACTTCCGGCAGTGCCTTAGGGTGGCTAGCTGGGCAACTACCCTGCTCTTCGTATGCCATATGGCTTTTGTGATCTGAACTATCCAAATTAATACCGTCCCAACATTGCGGAAAATTTAACACCATCTGTACACCTTTATTTTGCTCAACCATTCCCGGATCGCAAGCCGGTATGGTCTTCTGGTTGATTGATGTGCCGACACAAGTCCAAGTTATGCGCGCTGCCCCCCAATCATTTTGGGGCGACATGGCCTTAGAGTCCCCGGCAATCATACGCAAGCCAGCCGGTAAGTAGTTCATCTGTAATCGACTGACGTTTTGCGTCTTGTAGTAAACATTTATTACTGATGGAATGCGCGCCTTGCCACTGGCATCAAATAGCGTGGGGATCCAATATGCGCTGCGATTAAGAGGTCCGCCAGAACACGTACCATCTCCCGAATTCTTTAGCGAAGTCGCAGTACTCCGATAATTAGCGCCCGTATTCCCAAAGAACATGTGTAGGTGTGCCTTGCCCTGCGAACTAGCTAGGCTAGGATCGTTAACAATCGGATCATCATAATTTAAATGTGAAGCCCAGCATACTACCCTAAAGTTACCCTCGCGCTCACCCCGAACCAATATGGTTGAATACTGCGGCGGGGTGTCATCTGGCACTACCCAGTCGTTTATGTTCACGGACGTAGCCGAGCATAAACCTGACTTGAACTTAACTGCCGAATTATTGGAAGTTCCACTCATAACAGTCTTTAATTCATTGCAGGGGGTTGCGCCATTTTCAGATTCGATACCTACTGTAGATGTAGCTGCCTTGGCAAAAAAAAGAAAATAAACACCAAAACAGACAGTAGATATAAGTATGACCCACCTTACCAAATTATCCATTGATTGTCGCTTAAGCATTTACACTATTGTACGTAATATTAGCTAATAAACACAAACCGACATGTTACAATTCACTTAAATTATGGCCAAACAAATCATCAAAGAACAGTCGATTGCACTAACCCTAACTGTAATAACTTGCCTACTAATGGTAGCCCTACTGACTGGAGAGATTCATGTCCTCAACCGTTTCACAAGTGACGATATTGCTTTGCATATTCGGCTTTCAGACATCTTAGTCGGGATGACCATTTACCTAAAGACAGCCATCGACTTTGCAATTTTTATAGGCAGATTAATGAGTCACAACAAGGGGCTAAAAGGTCGCATCGGCATTGAGGTTGGAACTGCCCTAGGCAACGCTGTTGGTACATTTGCTATTCTGGCTATTTGGACCTTCTTTAAAGAAATTAACTGGCTGCTTGGCATAATGGTGTTTATTGCAGCGTTGGTCCTATTTAGGTTGGCTCAAGATGGGCTAGAGCATGTTGACCACGAAGATACTAAATACCCTGGCTGGTTCCGGCGGCCGGTTAAAAACTTTAAAAAATTCATCACATTTATAAATCGGATTACCAACCCATTTTTGTCCAAGATTGTACCTTCTCATACGCTAGAAGCCAAAGCCAATAAGACCTTAATAGGTCTGCTGGTTATGTCATTTACCGTACCTTTCCTGTTAGGGCTGGATGATTTTGCAGGTTATGTACCCTTGTTTAATATAGTTAACGTTTACGGGTTTGCCATAGGCGTTTTTGTTGGTCACATGATACTAAATATCTTTTTGTATCTGTCGCCCAAGCGAACCATTGCCGCCGTCAAAAACCCGATCATATCGTTGCTTGGTAGCATTGCCTTTGTTATTTTGGCAGTATGGGGCTTATTAGAAGCCATTAAGCTTTTGTTCTTGCATCACTAGTTTTTGCTTTTTTGGTTAACAATGGGCCATAATGTAAGCATGAGCAGAAAAAATCAAAATAATGATTATCCTAGGAAAATGGTTTTTCTATTAGTAGCCGTGTTACTTATTGTTCTGGCCTACTTTTTAGGAGTCAGTCGTGAACGATCTAGACAACTCAAGGTAAATAGCACTGACGATAATCAAAGCACCCTACAGCTAGAGAAACAGATCAAATCGCTTAAAGACGAATTAGACAATACTAAGTCATCAAAGACCAGCAACTAGTTTTTGTTCTGACGTTTTCGCTTGTTAGGGTCAAGCTCGCGCTTACGTAAACGCAAGTTCTTTGGTGTCACTTCGAGTAGTTCATCATTTTCAATGAAGTCGAGACATTCTTCTAGGCTAAATATTGTTGGAGGCGTTAGCTGCACCACACCATCACTAGATGAACTACGCATGTTGGTTAGGTGCTTAGCCCTGCAGACATTCATTTCCATATCTTCCTGACGCTTGTTAAGCCCAACAATTTGGCCAGCGTATACTTTTTCGGCCGGGCCAACAAATACTACACCTCGCTCTTCGGCGGTCTGTAGTGAGTACGGGGTAGTAGTGCCAGTCTCGAAGGCAATTAGCACTCCGTTACGAAGTTGCTGCAAAGGCGCACCAAGGGGTTCATAACCTGCCACCAATGTATTCATGATCAGAGTGCCTTTAGTGTTTGTCATAAGAATGTTGCGCATACCAAGTAAGGCTCGAGTTGGCATATCGTAGACTAGCTTCGTAACTCCCTTAGGGCTGGCGAATTGGTCTTTGAGAGTTGCGCGCCGAGCACCTAGCTCCATCTGCACTGCACCAACATGTTCTGCCGGAACTTCGATGATAACCTCTTCGATCGGTTCAACGGTCTGGCCATTTTCTTCGTGCGTAACTACCTGCGGACGGCCTACTTCAAACTCGTAGCCTTCGCGGCGCATAGTTTCGATCAAAACACTTAGGTGCAATTCCCCACGACCGCTAACCAAAAAGCCAATGCCATCTTCTTCGACACGCAAGCCAACATTGGTTTCTAGCTCTTTACGAAGTCGCTCGCCAATCTGGTGACTTGTGTTGAATTCGCCTTCTAGGCCCTTGAAGGGACTAGTGTTGGGGCCAAGATAGATGCGCAGCGTTGGAGCTTCGACTTCCAGAACTGGCAAGGCTTCGGGGTTAGTAGCATCGGCTATGGTTTCGCCGATTTGGGCATCAGCAACCCCAGTTAGCTGCACGATATCGCCAGCTACACCACCATTCACCTCGAACTTACTAACGCCTTGGCTCATGTAAACGGTGTCGACCTTAGCTTTTACCTGACTACCATCTTTCTTGCATAGTGTCACTTGGTCGCCAGCTTTTACCTGACCACGAGTGATACGGCCTATGGCATATTTGCCTTTAAAACTATCCCAGGCCAAAGCGGTAACCAGCATTTGGAATGGCTTTTCGACCTCAATAGTTGGGGCTGGCACATGCTCGATAATGGCATCAAAAATATCCGACAAATCTGCCGACTGCGACGGATCTGTAGGAATAGTTTTCCAGGCTTTGCCCTCGCGGCCAATAGCATAGTAGACGGGGTAGTGCAGCTGGTCTTCGTGCACGGCAAGCTCCAAGAATAGATCTGCCAGTTCGTTTTCTACCTCGGCAATACGCGCAGCCGGTTTGTCGATTTTATTGATGATAACAATAGGCTTAAGTTCGTTGGCCAGTGCTTTTGTAAGTACAAACTTGGTCTGAGGCATTGGGCCTTCTTGGGCGTCGACAATCAATATGCATCCATCGGCCATATTGAGTGTTCGTTCCACTTCGCCACTAAAATCGGCGTGGCCTGGAGTATCGATGATATTGATACGATAATCGTCGTGTTGCACGGCCGTAATCTTGGCCGTAATTGTAATGCCTCGCTCGCGCTCTTGGTCGCCGCTATCCATT
>CAYXYR010000023.1:0-12949 GCA_964469435.1 uncultured Candidatus Saccharibacteria bacterium
TGATGCACTGCCCTTATTGCGGGAGCAAAACCGAGGTAACAAATTCACGCTACAAGCCAAGCAACAATCAAGTCTGGCGGCGGCGAGGCTGCATAGACTGTGCGGCCGTGTTTACTACACACGAGGCCATTAGCTTACCTAGTTCTATAATGGTTAACTACAAAAACTCAAGCTATGTATTTGATCCGGACAAATTATATGTCAGTATTTACGACAGCCTTCGTCATCGCAAAGATCCCTACCAAGACGCTCGCGGCCTGTACGATACAATAACAAAATACATAATCGAATCCCTACAAAACGCCAGTATAGATCGTGACCAAATAGTAGCAATTACTGTCTCTACGCTACGACGCTTTGACCAAGCAGCCAGCACACAATACGCAGCATTTCATCCTACAAATCAATAAAAGTGTATTTAGCTATATAACAGTTTGGTTGTCTTCTGTACGTACGGCTTTTTTAGTAGCGTCAAAAGTGTCTAGGTACTTGCCAAACATCAGCCTAGTCTGCGAAGTCAGCGCGGCTGCCGCGTTAAAACAGATACCAGTTACAGGCAAAAGCACCCACTGGACAATCATCCAGATTGTGCGGTGTGACTTATATCGTTCTGGCTTGGGTGGTAAAGCCTTAAAGCTAAGGAATAAGGTAATTATAATCCCAAGCATTGCCACCGTCTGTATATTACTGGCGATAAAAGGCAGCTGATTTGCAACGTAATCTTTTGGCCGGATTAGTTCTGGTATATAACCGGCGAATAGCAGTATGAGTGGCGCTGTTGCCCAACTAACATGCCCTTCCAGCAAACGTAGAAATTTGGTAGTTAGATCCCACTTAGACAGCTTACTGTTGCGAGTAAAATAACCCTTTTCTGCAACATAGGCTATATCCGAAGCACCCCATGCCCAGCGTCGTAGCTGGATAAACTGCTCGCGGATAGTCTTGCGGTAGTTCTCTGCCAAAACCGCATCTTGATATATAGGTATGAAGATCGGGTAAACTTCGTAATTACCGTCGTAACGGAAGTATGAGCGCCAAAACTGGTGCCCGTCCTCTACGATTGTACGAGTACTCCAAAAGTCTGTATCAATAAGAGCTTGCATGCTCTGACTGTGTGATGAAAAATTGCGCAGCATATGTGGGCGTAAAGCCTGGATCACCATCCAAAAGGAGTTACCTGTGGCAATGACACGCATGGGTGCAGGTGCATCCCATATATTATTTGTGAACATTGGTATCGGCTGATACGACACATGCAATGGATCAGGAGAAACTGCCACTGTGTAAGTTAAGGCTGCCAAGTAATTGGGGTGTGGTCGGTTGTCGGCGTCTAGAGTGGTGACCATAACAGAGTTTGGATCAATTTTGTGTTCAGCTAGATAATCTGCCAAGTACTTGCCGGCATAGGTGGCATTCGGCCCTTTACCCTTGACTTCCCCTGGTAGATCTTTGGGGTGCTTTACAGCAATAGCAAACTTGAACAACTTTTTGTAATCTTCTACTAACTGTTTGGCTTGCGCCTCTACTTCTTCTCCACCACGTTCTTCGTATGCCAAAACAAAGATCACCTTCTTCATGTCATAGTTTGATTCGAGCACTTTTTTTATGGTGGGCTCTAGAACCGCCCTGCCTTCGTTGTGGGTGGGGATCATAATAGCGTGAACCACTTCACTTGGCTTTAATGGAGCTGGGCTGTCTGCAAGTCTTTTAATGTTTTGGTAGTGCCAGGCCGGAAATTGCTTAGAATCTTTGGGCTGAAGCGATTCTATCTCTGCAATCATGGCATTCCAATCAAGTTTTTGGTGCTGCTTTAGGGTTTTCCAGCCCTGTAGAACACGCACATTCAGGCCAACCGCACGCAAGAACCAAACCAACAAGAAAGCAATAATAAACAGCGCTGTAAGCCTAGCACTAATAAAGCTAAATATAAAAGGTGCGAGTAGTATGCCCCAGCTCAAAAAGCCTGGTAATATCTCAAACAGCCTATACCGTTTGGTCTTTTCTTTGGTAAACGGTATTTCTAAGTCTGCTACATCCATGCTACCCCCAGACGAGCAATGCGTTACTAATAATAAGTGACATTATCAACAAAAGTGTGCCCAAGCTAAGTATTACCACCGAGTAGCTACGGTGGTGATCAAACATCTTCCAGCTCAATACGGTATTAACTGTCATAACCATAAGAGCAAAGATAACAAAGGCGATTAAGTCTATAGCCTTACCAGACTTATAGTTAGCAATACCTAAATTAGCTCGGATGGACACAATGTAACCTGCTGCTCGTGTACCATTAAGTCGCAAAAGCACGCCAAACACATTTAGAAGTACCAAAAACGAATTAATGCTTATTATTAGCAATACTAGACGGTCATGAAGGAATTTTTTTGTTGTTGGCATATATGGTTAAAGTTTACACGCTTTTGACGATGTCTGCTAGATGGTGCGAGTAGAGGGAGTCGAACCCTCGTCTCATCCTTGGGAAGGATACATAATAGCCGTTATACGATACTCGCTGGAGCCACCTAGCAGGATCGAACTGCTGACCTACGCGTTACGAATGCGTCGCTCTACCAACTGAGCTAAGGTGGCGTAACCGATGAATTATAGCAAAGTTTGTCATAGAACGGTTGCTTTTTACCCCTTAAATTGATAGACTATCCTCCGTTGCGCTATATGCAACAAATGCGGGCCCGTGGTGTAGCTGGCCTAACACGCCTCCCTGTCACGGAGGAGATCGCCGGTTCGAATCCGGTCGGGCCCGCCAGACCGTATGAAGAGTTTCAGTAAGCTCGGAAGCACCCTCGTTATCGGGGGTGTTTTTATTGGTTCGAAACCGCTCAACCGTTTTATGATGCTTTTCTACCCGTTTCGAAATCGCTAATGAATATGGATTGTATTGAACTAGTAGCTTAGAACCATCCAGGTGAAGGGTCGTGAATAGCTCACTTAGCAGCCTACGTTTATCTTCCGGGGATTTCTGTGCATATACCTGAGCTGCCTTTTGGGACTTTTCAAGCACATCTATTCCTCTCTGAAGCTGCTTGCGGCTTTTATCAGCCATGCTGGCAACATTCCCTTCTAGATCAGACAGCTCTTGCATAATTTTCTTGCTCAAGTCGTCATATCTTTCCGGGGTTATACGTTCACTAAGACGATCTTCATAGAGTAGGTCAAGCTGTCGTTTCTTGCGATCCTCCTCTTGTCGAAGCGTACTTATAGAAGCTGAATAATCGTACATGTCGTTCTGATGCTTTGCCTTTAGGGACTTAATTATCCAGTCAGCTATCTCGGGACTTGGACAAAGCAACTTTTCGAAATGCTCAAACAGTTGTTGCTCGATACCCTCTTGTTTTGCATATTCCTTCTTTGGACAGCCTTTAAAGCGGTTACAGTGCCCGTACCATGTGCCCTTCTGATACTCCCAAGTTATCGTCCCTTCACAGTCAGAACAGAATATGACACTCCTATAGTCCGGATCGTGCTTACGATACTTTGGTGGTGTTTTACGGTGCAGTTTAGTCTGAACATCCCTGTATAAATCCTCAGTAATAATTGGCTGCTGGTTACCTGGATAATCAACCCCTTCCCAGCGATTAATGCCTATGTAGAATGGGTTCCCCAGAATGTTCTCACTGATGGTACTCCGGGCATAAGGTCGTCCTCTGTCGCTACGCATACCTATCTTTTCGGCATAGCGAGTAATGGTTGTGAGCGACTGGCTCGGGTCAAGATAGGTTTCAAATAACTTCTTCACTAGTGGTGCCTTCTCCGTATTGGGTACGTGAGTCTTCCTGCCCTTTTCACCAACGGTCATGTAGCCGTATGGTGGCTTACCCGGCAACCAACCCTGAGCTAACTTCTCTTGGCGACCTTTATACACCTCTTCCCTGAGGTTATCAGTGTAGTTCTTGGCAAAGAGCACTTTTACGCCCCAGTTAAGCTTGTCCTGAGACCGTGACCGCTTATTCATCACCAGGCCGTCCTTTATAAGGTGAACTTCTCTTACCTCGTCAGCCTCCAACCAGTCATCAATCATAACCATGTCTTTGAAAGAACGTGTCAGGCGGTCTGCTTTTTCAACCACCAATACCTTAATACGGTTCTTGACCATATATTTCATCATCTCTCCAAAAACCTGACGCTCTTTGGCCTTAGATGCCGTTTCAGTGATTCTAAATACCTTCACGGCCGTAAGATGCTTCTTCGGACAATATTCTTCTGAAAGCCGTTCCTGTGCATCTAGCGAGTAGCCTTCTTCCTCTTGGGCTCGGCTTGATACTCGTGCTAGGACAACACACTTACTGGTTACTTGGTTGGTCATTTTATCCTTTCCAAGCAGTCCAACTTAAATGGGACAGCCTGCTGGACACAACCCCGAAAGATTGTACAGACTGCCCCATTCAAAGGCAGAAAAATACTTCCGGGTTAAGTTGTGTCCGTAATTATTGTATCACTCACCAATTCATCAGAAAGCAATACCTCATAAACATTTACAAGAAATTTGCCAGTACCCACAGCCTCGTCCATCAGAACCGGACGTTCGAGCTGTTTCTCCAGAATAAGGCGAAGCTTCTCGTAATCCGGCTGAACTCTTTCTGCGCCACTCACTTTGGTTTGCCTTTATTTTTAGGCAGCTTTCGGGCACTGTTTACATATCGCGTAAAGAGCTTGCCTGGCTCATCTCCTGTTGAAGCTTTTTCAAGCCATACGTTAATTCTCGATATCCCAAATTCATAAATAACCCCACAATACCACTTACGATACTCAGGATTCTGATACCTTCTCACCAATCCATCTGCTAGAGCATCCACTAACTCTAGGGGAAGCTCCCGGCCTGGTGTATCCATGTTGTCTGCAATGTCATTTGTCAGTTGTTCTTGATATTCAGTTCTCATGCCCTAATCTTACGCAGAAGCAACACGCATATGTAAAAACTCCGTTGCACTCCGTTAAAGGCTTCTATCTATTACCTGTTATCTAAGGCCAGTTCTTCGAGCCGCTACGGTTTTGCTACGGTCAGTTTATTGACTAGTTCTGCGGCGTCATCAGCATTAATAGACACTGTTGGCCTAAACTTAATCTCTGTTTTATTACGAACTGGAAAGAACATATCGCGAATTTCACGACTAAATCCTAGCTGCCTGACGAATTCAGATGGCGGTGTTCTATAAGAGGTGGTGTCAGTCTCTAGCTTCACACTCTTCCAGTTTAAAAGTGTATCTGGGTACCTCATCAAGAAGCTGAGGATCTTGAATGGAATTGACTCCATCTGGAGCTCATGAAGTTTGTGTTGCTGTCCGCCAACTTCGATCACAATATCATTACCTTTGATTACAACACCTGCTGTCACGTTAGTCTCAGGAGAGTATCCCATTAACTGTTCTGCGTAGTGTTTGAACCCGGGGAGAAGCTCAATAACATAGTCAGCTAGCGCCTCTATATCTTCAGACTCGAACAGCTCACCTATGGTTTGAGCAGGTCGTTGGAGCTGTTCGCTAACAGCTGGTTCTCGGATTATATGTAGTACTCCAGCTTCATCCTGCAGAAAGTGGATGATGTTGTATACCCTCAACTTGTAATTTCCACCTATAGCCCCGTAGCCAAGATTGCCAGTAAGCTCGAAAGGGTTAGAGCTCCAGCGTGAATAGCTGTAGATTTTTCCTACTACCCACTTCAATACATTGTCATCCAACACCTCAGTCATACTATTAGCTTACATTAAAAACCATCCTACGAAATATTTTCGTTCCGTGTATGCACTAGTGTATCCCTGAGACCAGAAAAAAGATTACTCTTATCTGTTAGGACTTATGCTTTCTTAGCACTTTATACTACCCTTTACTACCCATAAATCGGTCGAAAAGCTAGCTTTTGTTAGCTGTTATTAACTATATATTGCAAGGGGTTAGATATTGGGTTTTATGAGTAGGTGAAAGAAGTCGACAGTTAGTAGAAGTTAGGCCTTGCTTATGCCATAATAACCATTAAGTGGCTTGCCACTCTGGCCTAAATCGTTCACACGGACGACATGGTCAAAAATCCATTCAGAACAACAAGCTCGTCATGAGTACTGTTCTGAATGGTTGCAGCTGGAAACGGCTGTAGGGCTTCGGCTCGCTTGTGGCGGGCTTTTTGGATGCCCAATAACCTAAGGGGGCAATATGAATAGAGTTACATTAAAAAGCAATGCCATAAAGATAGGGCTTATAAGTATAGCCTCTGTGGCCTTCATAGGGCTCATATACGCCATGTTTAACGATGGTAGCAGTAAAAGCTATACTAACTCAGAACCAGAAAATACAAATACCCAGACTCTTGGGGTAATGGAAACTAAAAAGAACCTGGATACTCCTAGTGAAACTCAGAAATCTAGCCAGGTAGAGCCCTCAACAACTCAAAGCCAGCAGACTACAACCCATAGCGCCGGACTATCCTCTTACCTGCCTCCCACATCCAACCAAGCACCAACATGCAACGTGCAATTAAAGGCAAGCTACGATAGCAAGAAAGCTGCCGACTTAGCCTATGAAAATACCAAGCACACGAGCTACAATCCGCCGGCACCAAGAGACAGCAGTGATTGGGGGAATCTTATGGATGCAGAGAATCGACGACACGACACTGCCGTAGAAGTAATCGAGTCTGACTACCAGACTAAGTTAGTGAGTATAAACTGCTTATGAGCTCAATCATTGACAATAATTTACCCCTTATTGGTCGTGAGATCCCTTATAAGTTGATAGATAAGGAGGTACTTAAGGTCGAAAACTTTGGCCAGCTATCACGTGTCGAAAATGGTAAAGTACAAGCGCTTGCAAAGAACCTGCCTTACGGATTCCTTGAAGTAAAAAGTAGTGTTTTTAAAGGTAAGGCAATGTTGCTCCTTATCCATAAAGAAGATTATCTACACGTTTGGCAAGCTTCCGAGCAAAGAGGCATAGCAGATAACGAAGAGCTCCTGGTTGTATGGACGAACACCAATTACAAGAGTAAGCTCATATCTGCAATGTCAAAAGCAATGCCCAAAATAATAGTCTGGATCAGCCCCAAAGATTCATTTAAGCTAATGCACGACCAAGAGTTTAGACCGGAACTTGTGGGTGGAGAAAGACTACTCGCCTACAGTTTTATCAAAGAGATCAAGCCGGATGTAATGAATTAGCTTAGTCTAATAGGTCAACAAGCTGAATAAATTTCTCGAGCGGCAAGCTACTAAATTGATGGTTAGCACCTTCGATTATAATTAATGGGTGATTTGGTACGACAGTTTGAAATTTAGAAAGTGAATTATCAAGACTCCCGAAGACCAATAATGCTTTATTCTTATACCGCGCTAAGCCTCTCAGTATTTTGTTCAGCCCGAGCTCTGCTGCCGTATTGATTAGCAACATTTTAGTTACCTGCGGGTACTCATGTGCCAACCATAACGCAACTGATGCACCAGCAGAATGTGCCACTATTTCAACCTCTGGACTAGCCATACCAGTAATGGGGACAGCATGTTCATCTACATACTTCAACGCGTGTCGTAGGTTCTCTTCCCAGTGAAATGAACTTATAAAGTCGTTCGAAAACCGAACAGCTGCTTTCCCTTGCTTTTCAGTAATCCTCTGGGCCATTTTTGCATACTTATCCTTATACCCATCCACACTGGCATCTACTCCGCCTATTATAATAACTATTTTATCTGATTTAGCAGGATGCACCCTTATGTCCATGTCAACTTGAACTGATATGCCATTATGGGATGCAGTCCAGGCTAGCCGATTATTAAGTATTTCTTCATTCATACAGAAATTGCTATCGGAAAACTATTAATGAACTTTTGTAGCTGGTTTTCATCCTTATGGAGATCAACTTTAATCCAGTTATCGAGGACTCCATGTTTTATAAGATCCTGCTTTTCTTCAAAAAACAGGTCGTCGTCAAACCAGAGAAAGGGCTGGCTATAGTCTATTGCTCGGGTCTTGGCTAAATCCCAAGTCGTTGGCTTAATCTTCTTTAGCAAAACGACAGTATCGTCATCAAACAAATGCCCGATATGCTGTACTGGTACAGATGCATCACCCTGACAGTGAGTAGTGAGCCAATAAGTAGAATTCGGACAAAGTTCAAGCACACATTTAATAAACTCTCTCGCATAGTTTGCTGGATTTAGGTCATTTGCTAACAGTACGCCGTCTATGTCCAAATATATGTTCACGTCTACCATTATAGAGGCTATAGGAGGTATAATGGCTAGAAATGGCAGGCAATATTTTTTCCGACAGACCTTTTTTTATTCCACGAGTCGATAACACAAAAATCATCGAATCAGGGGTAGATTTTCCGTATGTGCTTGTTGACGCCCGCACGACAAAGTGGAGACCAGGGGTAGTGCCGACCCTTAAGCAAACAATACAGGGCGTACTAATTAACCCTGATACGGACCGATTATCAAACGAGAACGCCAAAACCGAGGGGTTCAAAGAGCTACCCTATAACATAACTGCGTCCGAAGTTGACAAGCTGTACAGCGACCCAACGTTTCGACTTGAGAAGCTGGTTAAACCCTGTGTCGCATACCAAAACGAACTAGATGCAGCTGCTATTGTCGCTCCATACGTCTTTTTTGACGACTATCGCTCACAATTCTTTAGTACTAATCTAAGCATGATTATCGACTCCGCCCGGAACATGCAAGCTAACAACATAGATTTACCGCTTATCGCAGTAATTAACACCTCGACGCGCCTAATCAATAACTTGGAGTCTGTAGCTTACGTCAGAAGCAGGTACCAAGAGGAGCTGGACGATATTGTGGATGCCTATATCGTTGCGATTGATGATCTGGATGACCGTAAAGAGGACTCTAGCGTACTGCTTGGACTTGCCCGACTTGTACATGAGCTTTCTTACAAAAAACCGGTGGTAGTAATGCATATCGGGGGATTTGGTGAAGTCCTCGTAGCAGTTGGAGCAGCTGGATACTCTAGCGGGACTATGAGTGGTGAGGTGTTTTCCCGTGCCAACTTTGATGAAAGCGACACGCCACGTAGAGGACGTGGGCAGAACTGGTTTTACGTCCCTGAACTCTACAACTATTTTGACGAGACTGACCTTAAGAAAGCGAGCTACAACTGTTCATGCCCGGTTTGTAATAACTCAATTCCTGCCAGTTTTGAATCGAAGAAGAAGCATCACTTTAACGTTAAGTGGAATTCAGCCAAATCGCATAGTGGCACGACTCGGGAGGAAAGACTTGCAAAAGCAGAAGCCCAGATCAACGCAGCAAAAGAACTTGCTCGTGTATTCAAGACTGAACACCTAATAACCCCAACACCGAACGGTTACTATTTGGATAAATGGCTTGATGTCGTGAAGGCAGCTAAAGGATGGGATGACCCGGTCAAGGAAGATGAAGAACTCGAACAACTACTAGCAGAAATCGACAAATAATATGCTTAGCTTGGTACCTGACACGAATATCTTAGTTCAAGGCTTTTTGAGCAACATGAACACGCCCCGCACCATAATCAACATGGCTTTAGCCGGGAAAATAGTACTATATGGCAGTAGCGAGACTTACGCCGAGTTTCGCGCAACCGTTAGTAAACCAAAGCTTGCTGCGTATCTGTCTAGGAAGCGTTATACGGTGGAAAGTATTTGCCTCACTTATAAGCACATTGTAAATCTGGTTGAACCACAAGGGGTTTACGAGGGGCTAAAGATTACGGCTGATCCTGATGATGATATATTCTTCCGGATAGCTAAGTTTCAGGGCGTTAAAATCATTGTCAGCGATGACCACCACTTACATGATGTTGCACCATACGACAGTATCCGTGTAGTAAATCCCCAAAAATTTGTTGACAGCTTATCTGCCGTTAAGGCTAGCTTGTATTCCTAGGTCAGTAAGCCCAGAAAAATTCACTCACAAAGTTACGTCGTTCAGGTATGATGTCTTTCTGCTTTCTCGAACGTACGTAGCTCGTTTTTCTGTGCATTTTCTCAGCATCAAATTCAATCAGACCGATGTTAAACTTTCGAAGTATGTCCATGTCCACCCTTGCGGCAGTCGCAGGCGGTACCGCTAAATATACCTTGTTCGCAAAGGACTTATAACGATTTGCTTGAATAATTCCGTGACGCCAGTCCTTTAACTTTGCTTCGATTGCTATAACCTCGTCAGCTATAGGAACCCAGCCATTAATCTTATAATAACGCCCATCCTCACTTACCACGTAGCCCTCTGACTTTAGGTGTGATAATACTTGCGACCTGATATAGCTTTTTGGCAAATCTGTTGCTTTCTCGAGATAATCAAGGCTCACTGGAGACAGGCTTGTGTCGCGATCAGGTATATATTTCAAAACCTTGAAGTAGTTTTCGTTCAAGAGGGGCGTCTTCTGCTTGTGACTTTGTCTTAATTTTCTATTGGAGCTGTTTATTTTTACCAAAACTAAGTCAGCAATACCGTGTTTAGAAGGTACTTCTTGTTTTGTTAGGTAGTTTGTATTTTTGTATGTCTGCTCTAGGAGCTCGACAAATTGTGCTTCAGTCATATTTTGTTTTTTAAGCTTAAGCACTATTATATCACCCTCCAGACCTCTTACCTACATATAACTATACGACATATGCAGATGGGGGTGCTGTTTTTCTGTGTTAAGTGCGATGGTACCAGCTGGATGTTGGGGGGGTACCGGGGGTCAACCATCAGATAATAGTATAAAAGCTTTTTACCTCTGTTAATTTAATATTGGGGTGCTATAATCGTTCGAAAGTCCGTCTCGATAGCCCGCCATAGAAAAAGATCCTATCAGTCGATAGGATCTTTTTCTAATCGCGTATTGTTTGTAACTACGGATTAATAGTTTGTCCACTCTGGTTCACATTCCCGGTCCAGGTGTACTTTGCCCCAGAAGGCGACTGTAAGGGCCCGCCAGAGTAGTTGTAGACTTTGTTGTTACGGAAAACGATGCCTACGCTTGCTGAAGTGGTGTTTGAAACGGTGAAAGCGTAGGGGGCACCCGCCGCATTACAGATGTTATTTTCGATAAGCCAGTTCTGAGGAATGTGGCTGTTCGACGGATTGACTGTCGCCTCATTCTCAAATAGACAACGATTGGCCCCGATTGTCGGCAGTTCAAAGTAGGAGTAACGAACTGTCACATTATTAACGTCCCCATAATCAGACTGAATACCGTCAGAGTGAGCGTAGGACTCAGGCGTATAGCTGTATTTGAAGTACGAGTCTTCGACTAAAATATTGCTGCCGCCCTTCATCGTGTCTCCGTAACCATCAGAGGTTCCCTTAAAAACTGTGGCTTGAATGACTGCTGGATTGGCTGAGTCTTCTGAGCCAATGACGGGCATCACATCCCTGAACTCGACGTTCACAAAGTGAATGCCGGCTGTAGCCGTCGTGTCAAAAGTTGAAGAGTCCCACATATGTGTCTGCCCACCCCCATTGGTCGTACCTTTTAGGAACAGTACGTTCTTGAAGGTAACATTCTTGTGGCTGATAACCACCCAGTTTTGGGTTACTTTACAATTCTGGATAACCTGATTATTGGCAGTGGTCGACAACTCACTGCCACTTGAACAAGCCGGGAGAGATGCCTCTGCTGTTGTGAGACCCGGTGTAACCCGTGGCCCATACGTCACGGAACCCGTGGATTGTTGTATGAACTTCACTGCCTGACCATTGTTAGCGGCAGTGTTGGCGAACGAGCTGGCTGGACTCGCGACAGTGCCGCTTTCAGCGTCAAATGATACTACCGCTGTAGCAGCATGGCTCAGAATAAGCTTAGCAATACCTACAACCATAATCATTGCGATTACAACGATTCTTACATGAGTGGAGATCCCGGCCTTAGTTATAGCCTTTTTTGCTGTGTCGCGGAACTTGGACGCGATCTGTTTCACGGTTATGAATTATATACTGCTTATGCGAGTTGTCGAAATACTTTATTGTTATTGCTAGATAAGTAAAGACCGGCCCAAGAGCCGGTCTTTACTTCGTGCGTGCCCACCCGCGGCGGGTGCTGTTTTTCTGTGTGAAGTGCGATGGTACCAGCTGGATGTTGGGGTACCGGGGGTTAACAATCAGATAATAATATAGAAGCTTTTTACCTCTGTTAAGTTAGTATTGTGGTTGCATTAATCGTTCGGAAGTCCGTCTCGATAGCCCGCCATAATTAGGAAATCACCCACCAGGGTGGTTTTTTTAATTCTGCTGACTGCGTTTTAGGTGAGACGATCTGTGCGAGCGTAAGTTAACAGATCACAGGTTCGGTCATTAAGATCGCTCACGAAAGATCACTACTAGAACGAGTACAGATGTCATAAAAAGCCGTTAGGAATCGTCAATAATTGACTTATTTATTTAATTGTGTTATATTATGTTCATGATTGAACACAGCCATTCTAACCCAAACCGTCATGTAAGTAAGGCCCGAAGAGCTCTAGTGGTGGCCGCTGCTGGCCCTATGCTCTTAGCAGCTGCTTGCGCGCTGGCGGAGGCGAAAAGTCTGACGCCCCAGTTAAGACTACAACCACCACAGAAGTACCAGCTCCTGAAGCTACGACAACTCCACTGGTGGAAGTTGATAAGAACGCTGAGCAAGCAGCAAAAGCAAAGATTAAGCCAGAGGCTATTAAGGCAGCAACAACTGTACTAGATATACTTGAGCTACCAGGATCAGGTGCCGAGAACTACAATGGCTATTATGTAGGCAACAAGGCCGCAATTGTCGGTCCTGACCTAGTGACAGGGACTCCTGACGACGCTAAGTACAGAAAATACCCTGAATCACTAGCAGTGTTTTCACCAGAATCAGGCACCTTAACCATTAAGGCAACTGCCATGGACGGCAGCCCTAATGATCATTCTGCACGCTTCTGGAGTATCGATACGACATTTGCGCTTAACGTTAATAATCCACTACTCTCCAGGGGTGGTCAGCTT
>CAYXYR010000024.1:0-12903 GCA_964469435.1 uncultured Candidatus Saccharibacteria bacterium
TAGGACACGCGCTCATCGTGGTCAGAAAAAAACCAAACGTCTAACTAGCTTTTGCAACTTGGTCTGCATCGGGCCAGAGCCGCCAATTAGAAGTGCGGTATTTTTATTGTTTAATCTTGCAAAGGCACGGATAGCATACTGTGCACCCTTACGTTCAACTAAGCGACCCAAGAAAACAATTCGTAAGTCTTGATCAACTTTTGGTTTGGTACCACTAAAATATCGTAAATTAACAGCATTTGGTATAACACGAGCCTTTTCACCAAAAGCCTGCAGCATGAATTTCTGAGCTGGCTTTGAAACAGCACAAAATTCGTCAAATCTAGCCAAACTTCGTTTGGTTAGTTTACCTAAGAAATGCGTGCCAAATCGGGCGACATTCGACGCTGGCAATATATGAAAAGTACCAACTACGGCTGTCTGTTCGCTAGCAGAGGCAATAACTCGTCCTGCCAAGAATGGGCTAAATGGCATTTGAACATGAATAATATCCAATTGGAGACGATTCAATAGTTGTCGGGTCTTTTTTTGTGACGCAGGCAAGGGCACTGACAATTTGTTTTTGTTAAATCGAACAGCAATGTTTTTGCTAAGACTGTGAATATTAGGCTTGTCGGTTCGCTTTGTATGGCCGACCAAAAAATGAACTTCGTGGCCTTGCTTACTTAGACATTCAGCTAGAGTTAAGACGTACTGCTGAACACCATCAGTCGAGTCGAGCGTATCATCAAGCACCAAACCAATTTTTAGTTTTTGTTGCTTCATTTTTGATTTAGCACACGTCGGTAGACTTTTTCGTAACTTTTTACTACCTGGTTCCAGTCGTATTGTCTTACATGATCGTAAGCCCATTGGCGCCATAGCTCACGAACCGGCTCGTCGTATAACAACAATTCTAGCCGCTGACAAAAACTTTCCGTATCTTTTGGATCAACCAAACTCAGGCGGCCACGTCCAGTCATAACACTACGGTATCCTGGATTATTACCAGCAATAGTCACTGTGTTTGCTGCCATAGCCTCCAGCAAGACAATACCGAAACTTTCGCCATAAATTGCTGGACTACAGTACAACGTAGCAGTTTGCATAAGTTTCTGTTTTTGTTGTTCGGATATAAAACCCAAAAATTCTACATCAGGAATGTCATATTTAGCCACCCGAGCTTCTAGGCGACTACGATGTTTGCCATCACCAGCAATCACTAACCGAACATCTTCGTATTGATTTCGGAGCTGGGCATAAGCATCTATCAGGTACTGAGCGCCTTTACGTCTCTCTAGGCGACCAACATACAAAATTGTTTTAGTTTTGGTTTTTTTTGGTTGTTCAATATTATGTGTAAAATCGGCGATTCGGATTGCATTAGGAATTACCTCAATATCGAGATCTGGGGCGTAACCTAGAGAGATATTCTTGGCAACTTCAGATACTGCCGTTACGGCGTCAAGCCTCGGCTCTATATATTTGGCAAATGGCGTCATTAGTTTTTCGAAAGATTTACTGATCATTCCTTCGGGTAGGCTAGCATGCATGGTAGCAACGTTTTTTGCTGTCGACCGGCCAAGCAACTGAACACCTAGCATAGGTATACCGGGTTCATGCACGTGCAAAACATCAAACTTCTCGCGAGCAAAGAGCTCGTCGATAGCTTGAGTATCACGGGCCATATTGACATCTGCCTTAGTATGAAAAGGGGTGTTAACCTCTGTCGAGGCGCCAACCAATAAAACGTTACTAGGCAGATCTTTGGGGACAACCCGCGGCCGTGGAGCAATAATTCGTACATAATGGCCGCGGTCCTGGAGTGCGGCAGCCAGATCACGTATACAAAACTGAACACCACCTGGACGGAAATAGTTATATGGACAAACCAGACCAATTCTCATATTGATAGTAGTATAACAGTTTATCGAAGCCGCTGAGCAAGCAATCGACGGACCTTAGGTGGCACAAATGGGGCAGCTTCGGCTTCAGAGGCCACGACAGTAGGGGCATGATCGGGCATTATTGATTTAATCAATGTAACCTTATTGAAGACAACGTTCATATGCTGTTCCACTAAATCGTTATCAAAGTATCGGTCTTTATCGACCATGACATGGTAAACTGGCAAGTCGACTTGTTTTTTACATAGATCGAGAGTGAACATGGTTATGCCGGTGTCGGCCCAAGTTCGCACATCGTTATCTTGCCACAGGCCAATTTCAAATAGAATCCTCCGGTTTTGTTCTTCACGTTCGGCATCTTTGAGCTTGGTATGCTTATCTGCGAGCAGCCTGTAGGTGGCAGTAATAACGTATTTATTGAGAACGGCATAACGCATGAAAATAGCTGGCAAGCGTCGTGACACCAGACTAGCCGTATAGCGTAGCATCAAAAAATTGTGACGCTTCATATGGAAGTCTTCGTGATGCACAAAACCGACTAAACTAATCAGCAAATCAACCTTTTTAACCAGATCGGGGCAACGCTGAAGCATGCGCGTGACTACAGCAAACCCGAACGACATAGCCACAATAGTTACCCGCTTGCGCTTGTATTTTAGTTTTACGAAGGCAGCTAAGTAGTCAGCAAGATTATCTAGGGTTGGTTTTTCGCCTATCTTGTAAAAGCTTTCCATGCCACCGAAGCCAGGCAGATCTGGCATAGTTACTGCGCCATACTTGGATAAAAGCTCAATCAAGCCAAATTGCCTCTCTAGGCTGGCGTGGTGCCCATACACAAACAAAATCTCGCGTTTACGCCGCTTTGGCATAGGTGTTTGTAATACGCGGCCATGCAATCCATTCATATAAAGTGGAGTAATATAATCGGCTGGGCTTAAAGACTCTGGCATTTTTATAACTTTACGGTATGACATAACTACAGCGCAAGCGTAAGCTGTAATGTCAACGTGTTTTTAGCTATACTAAGCTGGTATGAGGAAGCTTATTTTGATTTTGGCAGCGCTTGGGTGTGTTGGCTTAGTTGGCTGGAGAGTTTGGGAAACCAAAAATCATCAGGCCATACCAAAACTACCCACCTTGGTTACTAACAAGTCGACAGTTCAGCCTGAAAGTAGCAAATCGGCTGCCTTCAATAAAAACCAATATCCTATAGATCAACCGGGTAGCTTATGGTGGATTGTCAACAAAAAACGCCCCTTAACTAAGGGCTATAAACCTGAACAACTTGTTGTACCTAATGTTAGTTTGCGATTAAGTGCTGGAAGCGAGCAGATGAAGCTAGACAAAAGAGTAGCCGAGGCCTTACCTGCAATGTTCAAAGCAGCTCAATCGGCCGGACTACCCCTTACCATGGCTAGTGGCTATAGATCAGAGGCGTACCAAGCTCAACTATATAACAGTTATGTTGTCAAGGACGGACAGGCGGCAGCCGATCGCTACAGCGCCAAACCCGGTACAAGCGAACACCAAACTGGTTTAGCCTTGGATGTTTGTGCTAGCAATAGCTCTTGTGCTCTCGAGCAAAGCATTGGCCAAACAGCAACTGGCCAATGGATTGCTAGTCATGCTCATGAATATGGCTTTATTGTCCGTTATTTAGAAGGTAAAGAGTCTGTTACTGGTTACCAATACGAACCATGGCACCTTCGTTTTGTGGGCGTAGAACTAGCCGCCCAGCTTCACAAATCTGGCCAAACTATGGAAGAGTTTTTTGGATTATAGAAATAACATTGAAACAATAATTAGTACTGATTTGAGTTAACCAGTTGCACTTTAGTGAACTGGTTAAGCAATTTTTGGACTCGATCTGTTTGAACCGTTACGCTAGTGCTATTTTGCGAACGGGCTAGCAAGTCAGCTGCTTGATCTAGCGGCACCATAGTAAATGCATGGCGTTTGAGCAAATCAGAACGAGCCTTTTGTTCGGCGGTCCATTCGTAGTGCATATATATGGGCAAGTACTTGGGTGGTTGTACGGTTTTGTTAGCAATAGATATATCCATAATTGCAATCCCACTAACAAGCGATTCAATAGGTAGCTGGGCGTTTAAAAAGTTGCCAATAGAATACCAAACCAAGGTTTTTCGGCCATTGGAACCATCAAGTTGTTTGACCGGCTCTAAAACATGCGGGCCGTGACCAAGCACGACATCTGCCCCCCAGTCAGCTAACAATTGACTATAACTAAGTTGTTGCGCATTGATACCCGATGAATATTCAGTTCCCCAACGCATGCTAACAATCACCACATCCGCCTTGCTACGTGCTTCTGTCACTTGGGTGCGTGCCGTCGTTTGATCGAACATGTTTAAGCCATAACTATTAGTTGGTTTAGCGTTGGTGTAAGTAGAGTAAGACAAAAAGGCAAACCTAACACCTTTTACCGAAAAGTAGCGAATAGTGTTTTGCTCTTGAGACGATCTATTGGCGCCGGCCACAGCAAGTGTGTTTGGAAGCTTATCCCAATAATTTAGTTCGGCATCAATTACTGATTGACCGCGGTCAAAGGTATGGTTAGTGCCAGTATTTACTACATTACAGCCCAAACGATTCATATCACGGGCAACTTCTAATGGCGAGTTAAAGACGGGGTAACCAGATATACCGAATTGCACACCACCCCCTGGAACCGCCTGATTACAAAACCGTACGTCAGCCTTGTCGAAGTATGGCTGCAAGGGTTTCATAAACTGATAGTAATCATAGCTACCGTCGGAATTTTTTGCAGCGGCGTTGATAGCATCGTGAGCAATAGTATCACCAGTAGCTATTAAGCGAATATATTCTTTGTTAGGTGCTGTGTCGGCTTGTTTTTGGGGGATCGCCGGCTTGCTAGTAGTTAGTGCGCTCTGATCGTTCTGTTTGGTCTTTGGCCGAACCACAAACCAGAGCAGCAAACCTATAGACAATGTGATTGCAACCCATGCAGCAAATGATTTTATAGAAACCACTTTTCTAAATCGTCTGGTAGTTCGGTAAGCCATAGCAATAAGTATATACTAGCGACTAATCGAGTAAGTGCCGGAACCGCCAGCCAAGCGACGGCATACCAAGAGTTTCATCGATATTAGCGTCTATAGTTATGGCCTGTTTACCAAGTATTGCTTTGACCGTACCAACCTTGGCATTCGCACTTTGTTGCCGTAAGGGCTCTAGGGAAACATTTATTTTGGCGGGCATGTTCTTCCAGCCAAAAATTGTTATTGGCTCGTTAGAGCGTGCTAAAATCTGCCCTTGCCACGGCACATCATAATAGCCAACCACTGTACCTTTAGCTAGTAGCTCTCTTGAGCCAAACCCCGACCTAGCCACAGACAGCAGCTGACCAGAATCACGCAACACCGCCTCTAAATTACTGGCGGCCATCACTGCCACCAAAACAGTAATCTTCTGATTATTGGGCGCATCCACTTGGGCTGAGCCCAAAAAACAGCCGCCGGCCTCGTCGGTGTTTCCGGTTTTTATGCCGTTGGTACCATTATTGCCAAGTAGAAAGTTTAGATTAGGCACGCGCCCTTGCACGGGCAGGGTGGCTGTGGTCTGAGCGACTATTTCAGCCACAACATCATTATTCATAGCTGCTTCGCCTAACCTAATTAAATCGGTTGGGGTACTAACCGTATTGGCAGACAATCCACTGGCGTCAGCTATTTTGGTTTTGGTCATACCCAAAGTAAGTGCAAAATTATTGGCTGCCTGCAAATATTGGTCCATAGAGCCATAGGCCCAGATGGCTAAAGAATCTGCCATATTATTGGCAGAGGGTAACAGCATCGCCTGTAGAACCTGATACTGCGTAATCTGCTCGCCAACTTCAACACGCGTTACAGAGCCGCCAGCTTCAAGATATTGTTTATAAAGGCGGACATCGTCATCTGTCAGAGTAATTACGGGTCCGGTTTGGCCTTTGGACATTGGCTTTTTTTGTAAGACCGCCAAAGCTGTCAAAACTTTATTAATGCTCGCCATCGGTCTCGGCTGTTCGTCGCTATGCTGATCTAATACGCCATACCCTTTAGCTCCAATAGCAGCTTGACCAATAGTGGGCCAGGGGATATTAAAGTTTTGCTTCTGAGCTTGGACCGTTTTGATGGAAGGATCAACCAACGGAGTTGGTCTTAGCCAAATCGTAGCTACCGTCCCAACCATGCCGATAAACAGTAATAAAGCTAATGCCAAGCAAATAATCTTAAGCCACCGACTTACTCGTTTCTTTGGCCGTCGCACCACCATTCGCTTAGGTTCTAAAACACGCATAGTTTAATCAACAGTATAAACCACTAGTGCTACTGATTGAAAAAAAGGTAGTTTTAGGCTAAAATCTATCTGTTCTGCATTAGGGTGTGGCCAAGTGGTAAGGCACTGGGTTTTGGTCCCAGCATTCGGGGGTTCGAATCCCTCCACCCTAGCCAAATGACCTTCGGGTTCAAATTGGGCTAAAAAAACGTCAGACACCTCTGTCGTTTTTTTATTTTCTGGTGTTCGAACTTTCAAATCTTCGAAATTTGGTGTTTCAGTGAAAATTAGGCTGAAAAAGTTAGCTTTTGCGACCGGATTACTCTGTTGGAGGAGCAAAACGTCGAGGTGTTCGAAGAAATATCTGGCGTATCGCATAATATCCTTTATTTCGAGCGGTTTTTCGACTTTAATCTGAGATTTCTCTAATTGTAGATTCATAGTGTCATTCTCAATTCGAACGATCTCATCTTCAATGAATTTAATTGCACTTTCGTTGTTCAAGTACTTGATCTTGTCCATGTTTTGTCGGGCTTCAAGTGAAAGGGCTCTTATCCTTTCCTCAATGGCGTCTGCTTCGTTTATGTGCCGAGTATTACGCTTTTCCCATACTTCGAGTACCTTTTCCTCAAAAGCATTCATATAGGCCTCGTTGACATGTAGGCTCTGCACAAAGCGTTCCACTGTTTCTTCAAACTCGGCAAGTGACACACGAAAGTTATGAGTATCTCGGCGGCAGTGGTACGCAGGGTAATATTTGCCGAGCTTACCGCGTGAAGCACTACCATGCAGCGGCTTATTGCACTCCGGGCATAGTACGGCTTTCTTAAATGGAAAATTGTCTGATTTAGTACCGACTTTGTTGGCGTGAGCAGGATCTTTATTGACAATAAACTTAAGCTGCGAGTCAGCATCGAGGATAATGAATTTTCCTCTGTTAGCTTTGTTAAATAACTCAACATCAATAAGACCCTCGAATTTAAGCCTTACCGGCTCATTATTTGTCCATTTTTCGCAGTTAAATCCTGCGTACACCGGACTATTAATTATCCGGAGGAACGATTTTAGCGTAAGAGGCAGGCCACCACGCTGTCCGGTAATTCGTGTAGGATCGTTTTTATCTCGTTCATATTGAATATGCGTCTTGAAGCCACGTTGATTCATTAGATCGATAATTTCTTGGTCGGTCATTTTTCCTTCTGCCCGTAAGGTAAACATGGTCTTTACCATTGTGGCTTCGGTAGGGTGCGGCACTAAGACAGTGCGCTTGCCGTGAGGCGTCATTTTCTTCTGGCACTGCATACCGTATATATCACCACGTACCCAGTAGCCCATGCGACAGTAGCGAATCTGTGCCCCAATCATGCGGCTCATAATGTCACGAATCTCATCACGAGACTGCTCGGCAGCGAGTAATTCACTTTTAAGAGTGGGCGAGTATACGCTCCAGTCGTATTCAATACCCAAGTACGCCAACGTGTTTACTTTTTCAGTTCCGATAACTCCAAATGTATCGATCAAGCCAATATTGAGTAACTCTAGCTGTTCTTTTAGATCGCCGTAAGGTTTAAAACCACCTCTGGTAAAGCGGTCAATGGATTTGACGATAAACAGCTCGACACGGGGATCATCTTTGATTTGGTCGATGGCTCTCTGCATCGGCTGTTCTTTTTTCGAGCCAGACTCATAGAACCTAATGTAGCCCAAGATGATTATATTATTCTGTTCAGCGTAACGCTCGATTTGCTCTTGTTGAGCTTTTGGTGAATCTTTGAGGCCTTGGTTTTTCGAAGATACCCGTATGCCGCCGTAAGCATAGCGGACTCTAGGTTGGTAGATCATTGTCATGGGTAGTTTTCACCTCTTCTAATTCTTTTAATAGGAATCCGCCTGTCTCCAGGTCTGCAAGTATCCGATCAACTACGAGGGTAGCTATCATTTCAACACGGGTTTCAGTAGGGAGCGTCGTGAAGTACTGCTCTGTAGTAGCTGCTTTTTGGACTAATTCCTCTGCTTTAAGTTGAGCCATACTGTGTCCCTCCAACAGTAGTAACTATCGTTATATAGATAGTATACTATAGATATATAGATAATTTCAAGTACTTTTTTTAAACTATTTACCCCGAGTGCATTAGGGCTAAAATTCAAACTTTTAACAGATATACAAGTTGTATAATCACTCTCTCTTTTTATATACTTACGTATAGTGGAGTAAAGTAAAGATGGAAGCAGACAATACAGCTATCAAAATAACCAAGCAGCAAACTAGGTTTTTAAAGCTACTCTACAAATTCAGATTCATAAATGCCCCATTACTAGGTCAAGTCTTAGGTATTCGTAGTGATACAACTTATAAAGTTTTGGAGTCATTAGTAAAGCTCAAGCTAGTCACTAAAGTATACGAGAAAGCCTACCGCATTGAGAGAAAACCCGCCTATTACTATCTGAATAAGAAAGGAGTAACTGCCGTCCGAGCCATCCTCGATGTAAAAGAGTCTGTTATACATGCTTTGTACGGCAACGATACAGCTTCAAAGGAATTTATCGAACATTGCCAAGTCGTTTTGGCTTACTATGCCGTCCTCAAACCAACTCTGCCGAAAGATACGGACATCTTTACCAAATCTGAGATTAACCGCTTTAGCCAGTTTCCCAAAAACCGCCCAGACCTCTATATACGTACGCCAGACAACAAAGAAGTTATCGTGGTAGTAGCCGAAAATAGCCCTCTGTACATCATTAATAAACGATTGGAGGAAATCATTACCCATAGTGAAGATGAGGGCTGGGAGGGTGATTATCCAGTCATTGCCTTTGTCCTCAAAGATAAGCAATCTCAAAACTCGTTTCTCTACAAAGCTCACAAAAAACTAGAAGCCATGGGCATGGAAGAAGATGAGCTTACTATACTAGCTACATCCATCCACAAACTAGCCGATGGATACGCACCATGGTACAACGCCTTTTCTCCGCAACAAGCTACAGATCTGTTTTGAATTCCTACTCTGAGCAGTTTTCCGTCGTACTCAGGACGCCTATACTTAGTTATGGCAATCTACTTGTACCACCCATAAGCCCTCTGGTTCTTTGAGGTACCAACCCAGCTCTTTCTGGTTAGTAATAGAAGTGCCGTTAGTGTCGAACAGTCGGCAACCATTGGCATGGTAGCCGCCGGCTTTGCTAAACTCGTACCGTGATATGTACTGTTCTTCGGTCTGCTCAAACTTCTCATTGAAGATATCTTCGTCATTATACTGTTTACACATAATCCGAATTATCTCTATTGCTTGCTTAAACTCAGCAAATTGACCCTGCATAGCATCCTGCACTAAAGCCTGTCCCTCTTTAGAACTTAAACGTACCGGTCTCCAGCAGTCTTCCCAACGACTCTCCCCACTACTAATGGTGTAACAATCAAACTCTCTGCTCTCAATTAAATCATCCATTACACATTCGGTATGGTTATTTGCTTCTTCAGCGTCCTCGGCTTCAACAATTAGTCGTACTAAGTAGTGCATGTCTATTCTCCTTAATGTTAACTTTCGGGTAGTTTTGTAAGTCGTGCCCAGGACTATAAAAACCTAAGGAGCTAGTACTCCTCGGCTAACATGACGGTTAATATCCGCCGACAATCCAGGTCAAGTGGCTCACTCCCGTGCTTCATCTGCGCATCGTAGTAGTCGATCTTCCAGAAAATCTTATGGCCTTGTATTTTTAACGAACCAAAGTCATGTTCTCCGTATGGATCGTTGTCTTTCGTAAAGTTGCTGTACTCTTGTATTTGCGTAACGATCTCGCACAGCAACCACTGGTTAAGTGCTGCAACCCCCATGGTGTACATATACCCCACTGGGTTTTGTCGAAACGTATCGTTGAGTTCAGCGATCCTTTCCGACTCACTTTGTATTGTTTCGGTGTCCATATAGACCCTCCTTTGTATTAACTTCTGAGAGGGCTATTCCTGCCTCTCTGTCAGAAGGGCTCGGGATGAATCCGGAAGGGTCAAGGTGGAGCGCCCCAAGGCGCTTGCCCTGGGGACGAACGACCTTGATGCTTGCGGTTTACCCGTATACTAAAGAGACAGAGGGAGGAATCAACCTCCAAAACAACTCAGTTACTTGCGAGTCGAAAGCTGTCTAAGACGTCAGTAATAGTCTATGTCTGCGGCATCGGCCGGATAACCACCGGTGCTTTAACCGCTCTCGTTTTTTCATACGGAATCCGAAGCGTAACAGTCGTACCGTTATCAGGCGAACTTTTGATTTGCAGTTGTCCTCCACGCTTCGACAGGATTATTTGGTCAGTATACAAACTTAGTCCCAAGCCTTCTTGATTGAATGCTTCTACTGATGTGCCTTTTGAAAACGGTTCGACTATCTGCTGTATTTTATTTGGGTCAATACCGCTGCCGTGATCACGAACGGTAATCTCGGAAAACTTGCCTGCTGTCTTACCGCTAACTTCTACCGCACCACCATGCGGGCTAAACTGGATAGCGTTTTGAATGGTGCTGGTAAGTAGTTGATCTAGCTCTTCCGGCTGCAGCTGTATTTTGAGCGACACATCGATATTGTTCACGATTTGCACCTGGTGTTCCTCAGCAAACTGTGACAAACGCGGCATGAGATCTTGCAGGGCTGATTGCGCCTGTATATCCGGTAAGTCATCAGATAACTTGCTGAATCGTTTTAAGTTGCTTAAGTCTGTTACGATCTTTTCAAGCATGGCCAGTCCATTATTGTAGGTTTTAGACTCCTGGTAGCCCTGAATATTCTGACTGGCAATTGATATATCCTCATAATTTTCTTTTAAGGTATCGGCTGATTGATCGATAAAGGCTTGGCGACTGGCCAGCAGGCGTGATTCGCTTTCGTTGGCGAGTTGCTGCTGATGAACTAGAACCTGTTGCTTGTGCCACCAGGAATCGCTGAAGCCGACTAACACAACTGATAGAATAAACAACAGTACTTCAACTACGAGTCGCACGACAGAGAAGTTTAGTAGCGACGACCAGATAAGCAAGATGTTAATTAGGATCAGCAGTGAACCGCAAATAGCTACCGGCAGCCATACCGCCGGGGACTTCCACGGCTTAGACGGATCGATATGTTCGAACACCTGAGTAGAATTCTGTAGCAATTGAGTCTCAGCTTTATCTTTTTGCTGCTCGGTTTGCAGACCTTGAACCGTGGTTTGCAGGCCAGTTAGTTTGTTTGAAATGTGCGGAATGATATTCGCAAACGTTGGAAACTTACCTAACATCTCTAGTGAAGACTTTAGGATCGTAAGTGGGGTATTCAGGTAGTGTGCAGTAATGGCTAGATAGTTTAGTAAACGCTCGTTAGTATTAACGAGCCGCTCATGAATAGCTTCCATTTTCTTGCGCTGCAAATAAGCTGCTCGACCATGCCAGCCATACACCAGAGCTACGATAAGCAGTAATAGAAGCAGTAGCCAAGGGAAAATATTGGCGTAATCTCGGTACCTGGATAAGAACTGCTTTAAGTTATTTTTCTTATCAATAGTGTAGTTAAGCGTTTGAGTATTATTTTTCGGAAGGATTGGGGTAGCCGGTGCCGGTGCATCACTGTCAGCTGCACCTCCCGAAGAAGGCATTGGGGTAGAAGAGCCTCCACCAGACGGGGTCTTCTTTGGAGTATTGGTTTTAGGAGTGGTCGGAGAAGCTGGATTTGACGGCGTTGCAGGAGTGCTAGGAGTAGGAGGATTTGTAGGAGGAGTGGGGGTAGGAGGTGTTGTTGGAGGATCGGAATAGGTATAAGTTGCTCGGCTGACATTATTGGACTCGAGCATAAATATGTCTTGGTTCTGTATAACTGCATTTTGTAATTCGGTCATGAAGCTCGTTTCATAGTCATTGTCAAAATAAACAGCATTGTTGGTAGTGGTGTCTTTTACGAAATCCGATGTGGCTGTACCGATCAGATTAAACTCTACAGAAGCCCCAGAATTCAAAATATATGGACCGCCTGACACATTGCATGCAACCAAGTGTTGGCCAGTATAGTTTGAGAAAACGGCGCCAAAGGCATCTACCAGACCCATGTCTTGGCAAGCCATTTGTCCGCTGTCGTCTGAACTAAAGGTGAAGTTTTCGGGAACGACATCATAAATACCGCCGGCAAAATAACTGTTATTTGGCCCCTCATTTTTGATAGTCAAATGATAAGATACCTCATCGCCGCTCAAGGGCACCGAGGGTAAGTTCAATACCAGTCGTCAAATAGGTGAGCGTTTGCAAAAAGAACTTGAAACGAATGTTGGTTTACGTGTTGAAGACAACGGCATTGGCTTCCTGGTATCTGGCCGTGGTGAGCTTCACTTGAGTGTCTTGATTGAGGCCTTGCGTCGTGAAGGCTATGAGTTTGAAGTTGGCCGACCACAAGTGGTAACCCACGAAGAAAACGGCGTTACCATGGAACCATTAGAAGAGGTCGTTATTGAAGTCCCGGCCGAGCACGTTGGTGCGGTGCAAATGGAACTCGGCGCGCGCCGGGCAGTCCTCAAAGAGCAGTTCGCCAGCTCTAAGGGAGTGACAAAATTAATCTACACCATGCCTACCCGTGCCCTCCTGGGTATGCGCAATATCTTGCTAACTAACACCAAGGGCACGATCATTATGAACTCGCTGAACGTTGGCTCGGAACCACTTGGCGCACCACTCCAGCAACTCCGTAATGGCGTACTGGTTGCCTTTGAAGCT
>CAYXYR010000025.1:0-12869 GCA_964469435.1 uncultured Candidatus Saccharibacteria bacterium
GCTGTGCCACTGGCGCAGCAGCGATTTTTAAAAGGTAAAGAATCAAAACTGCTGGCCAGTGTTTTGCTAGAAACATTTGCTGCTCTATTGCTAACACTGCCATTAACCATGTATGTTTTTGGCAAGTTATCACTGGTGGCAATGTTAGCAAACGCGTTGGTGGTGCCGCTGGTTCCTGTGGCTATGTTATGTAGTTTCGTGGCGGGTCTGGCTGGTATGCTGGCACCGCAGTTAGCGGGTTGGGTAGCTTGGCCGGCTAAAATAATACTTGGCTACATGGTGGATTTGGTCCATGTTATGAGCGGCTGGCCGCACGCCTCGGTCCAGCAAGTTATATCACTTAGTCAGATGCTCGTGCTCTATGGATTTGTTGGCGCCTTGTTACTGACATGGCGCAAGAAATCTGGTAAAATAACAGATAGAAAACCTCATAGTAAGCAGGAGTTAGTCAGTGTCCGGACATAGCAAATGGAGCACAATCAAACGACAAAAAGGCGCCAAAGATGCGGCTCGTGGTGCAGTATTTACAAAATTAGGTAATGCCATTGCTATTGCCGCCCGTGGGGGCGCCGACCCAGACATGAACTTTGCGTTGCGCTTGGCGATCGATAAAGCCAAAGCTGCCAACATGCCAATGGCCAACATTCAGCGAGGCATCGATCGCGGTAGCGGCAAGCTGGGTGGCGCACAAATTCAAGAAGTTCTGTACGAAGGCTATGGCCCTGGCGGTGTAGCAATACTGGCAGAATGTGCAACTGACAATATTAACCGCACTTACCCAGAGGTTCGATTGGCTTTTAGTAAACACGGTGGCAACATCGCCGAGAAAGGCGCAGTGGCCTTTCAGTTCGACCACAAAGGCATGATTCGAGTAAAGGGAACGGGTGATGACTTAATGTTACAAGCGCTTGATGCCGGTGCAGAAGATGTGCAAGAAGAGGGCGAAGAGTCTATCATTTATACTGCAAAAGCAGACCTCGCCAAGGTGCGTGATGCCCTCAAGGACGCCGGTATCGAAATTCTAGAAGCCGAGTTAACGTACGTACCGAACAACACAGTAGAAATTACTGATGTCCCAACAGCTGGCAAGATTATGCGCTTAATGGATGCTCTCGAAGGCCTCGACGATGTGAGCAATACACACGTAAACTTCGATATCGCAGATGACATCGCTCAGTCATTATGAGGATTATTGGCATTGATCCTGGCACCGGAATCTTGGGTTTTGGCGTTATTGATGTCGATGATAAAGGTAAGATTGCTTTAGTTGATGCCGGGGTCATTCGTACGCCTGTAAAAGAAGACGATGCCGTGCGTTTGCAGACAATTTACGAAGAGCTCAGCGACATAATCACGCAAAATAAACCCACGGTTATGGCCGTAGAAAAACTGTTTTTTGCTCGCAACGTTACCACAGCCATGACAGTGGCGCAAGCTCGGGGAGTAGTGCTGCTGCTCGGCCAGCAAAACGGTTTGCAGCTGCACGAGTACACCCCCATGCAAATAAAACAGGCAATTACCGGCTACGGTAAAGCTGACAAAAAACAAATGCAAGAGATGGTTCGGGTATTGCTGCAGCTCAAAGAAATACCTAAGCCAGACGACGCGGCCGATGCCTTAGCGGCCGCAATTTGCTGTAGTATGTCTGTATAATAAAGTGTATGAGAAGATTTTTTATTGCTTATCGGCACACTGGCGAAGATATTCAAGAGCTGGAACAGCGTATCCGTACTGTAGAGATGGCACTGGCTACACACAATATTCAGGCATATGCTACGTTGTTTGATCAAGAATCATTTACAAAAAATCACGCCTCTGCAGGCCAGATAATGGAGGAGGCGTTCCAAAAGATTGCTGCCATGGATGGTTTGTTTGTACTGATTATGAATGGTGACAAAAGCGAGGGCCAACTTATCGAGGTCGGCTATGCAATTGCCAGCAAAAAACCAGTCATCGTAGCCTACCAAAAAGATGCCAATACTTACGTACCCGAGCTAGCAAATACGGCCATAGCCTTTGATGATCTGGCAGATTTGGCCAACAAAATGAGAGATATAAAGCTATGATAGCTACACTTCGAGGCCTAGCCACAGAGCATATTGGAAATGTGGTAGTTATAGAAATTGATGGCCTGGGTTATGGTGTGATTATGAGTGCGTCCGAAGCTAGCCAATTGCAGTTAGGTCACGAGCACAAATTATACATCCATGAGCATATCAAAGAGGATGTGCATGATTTGTATGGCTTTGTTTCTATAGACACCATGCGACTCTTCGAACAGCTGCTTAGTGTAAAGAATGTCGGACCAAAGGTGGCGCTAGCAGTACTAGATATTGGTGGTGCCATGGACGTACGCTCTGCCATTGCTGGAGGCGACGTTAAGAGTCTGCAAACAGCCAAAGGGGTCGGCAAACGAGCTGCCGAACAGATAGTTGTAGAGCTTCGCGACAAAGTAGGCGCTATAGTAGGAGATGCTGCCGAGCAGCTAATTAACCGTTCCGGTATTAATGCCAACGACGAGGCAGTCCAGGCATTGATTTCTCTCGGCTATGCCGATACAGATGCTCAGGCAGCTTTAGCTAACATTGACCCAACATTACCGACCGAAGATAGAATCAAACAAGCCCTAAAGAACTAGTGCTGTAAAAGACACTATAATTGGTAATGCTATACTGGACTGTAGATGAGGGTACGTATTTGGCGACGGGTGGGGCCTCGCCGGAGACTTCTGTTAGAAGCTGTGCCCGGCCTTATTTTGGCCGTTTCGACAATTAGTATGGTTAGTGTGAAGGCTATGCAACATTCATGGACGTCAGCGACTAGTGGGCCGATTGAGTATACTTCCGCCGAGCAGCAGCTTAGCGAACAGGCCAAAAAGCAAGCCGAGTCAGCAAAAAATAAAAGTGTTGCCAAAAAAGCTGGTACAGCTGGAGTGGGCATTGGCGGTGATCCGCTTTCGCTTGTTTTGGGAAGTGATCCTGCGCCGGCTAGTCAAACGGTATTTACTAACCGGCAGATGTGGTTTATCTCTACACCAACATCCGATATGACGGCTCATGAGTTGGCACGCGATGCTGTTGCCAAGCTACGACAGGTTGCTACGAACGGGGCGGAATCTTTAGTGATTATGGAGCCAACAGTGTTGGGTGGCGGTATCGTAAATTTAGGTACTTACCAAAGCGGCGGTTACGACACATACATAGCAACATTCTTTAACGAATTAAAGAGCCAAGGTATTAATGATCAGCAAATGGGCATGTGGACGCTTTTGCCAGAAGGCAATATGCCGGAGTGGGGCAATAGCGATCCCCTTACAATTAGCAATTGCATTATTCGTACCGCCAAAATCCAAAAGACCGTCTTCCCCGATAGCCTTATCACTCTGATGCTGAATGCCAAGACATACCCGGGCAACGATACGGCATACGCTAACGGGCAATATAAGAGTTTGTTACCATACGTGCAATCGATCCCAAAAGGATTAGTTGATAGTCTTGGTTATCAGGGCTTCCCTTGGCTGGCCCCTGCTAATCAGCCATGGCCTAGCGACACCGACCCCGCCAATTACTTGCGTGCAAATTTAGCCATTGAAGCAGCCCGGTCTCTGGGTGTGCATTCTATATGGTTTAATACTGGCACCCAAAAGCGAGCCTATATCAACAGCCCGGTCCAGACGGCTACGCTGTCGGCTGGTCAGCGCGGACAAATGTTAAACGGAGTTTTGGGCCAGGTAAAGGTTGCTCGTGCAGCTGGTTTTGGTGTGGCTGTAAATATTTTTGCAGGCGATAAATCTGCTAGTAGCGAGGCAATAGACTGGTCTTACCCAGCTGGTGCCGATAAGCAAATACTTGATTCTTTTGTGGGTGATTTACGATCCAATGGCATGAGCTACTGGCAATATACCGGAAACTGATAATTCATTAAGCGGTAATGCTATAATTTAGATTATGGCCACGCATAATGTGCGTAGATATACAAAAAAAACCAGCAAACAAAAATCAGAAATTGATAAGTTGGTGTATTTTGCTATTGTCATTGGACCCTTGCTAACAGTACCGCAAGTGTATTCAATTTGGGTTCAAGGGCAGACGGGCGTGTCTCTTATTTCTTGGTTTGCCTATCTGTTAGCCTCTATGATCTGGCTATTTTATGGAATAAAACATCACGACAGACCAATAATCATAACCGAGGTGGTCTGGATTACTCTTGAGGTTCTTATCGTGTTAGGGTTACTGCGCCACTAGAGTTGCGGGGATATTTCGTTCAGCGCCTGTTGCATGGTTTTTGTGGCTATGTCGGTAGACTTTATGTAACTTAGCTCTGTGTCAAGGTCGCTTGGTAAAGTATTGAATTCACCTGCGGCAGGATTACTGTCTACTTGATGATAGACCAGTACTAGCCATGTTTTGCTTGCCAGCGCTTGGTCGACCCAAGCCTTTACTTGTGCGGGAGTCGTGGTGCTTTCTATATTCTGAACTTTGATATCGAAGACGTCAAAAGCATCTCTGCTATTAAAACCTGGCTCGACGCCGCGATGTGATTTATAACCAGCAGCTTTAATAGCTGATATGACTGTCGAGTTGTAGGCGCCATATGGCGAAGCAATGTTATTGATGCTTTTGCCGGTAATTGTGGTAAGTCGAGACTTTGAATTTACTAATTCTGCGCGCAGTTTTGCTGAAGATAGTGTAGTTAAATCTGGGTGCGTGACTGTATGCGAACCAACTTCATGCCCGGCAGCTACAAACGCTTTTACTTGTGCATTGGTCATGTACTCGGGCTCGTAGGGGTCATTCAAGAAGCCCGACACTATGTATTGTGTGCTGGGCAGCCCGTACTTTTTGAGCAATGGCAGCCCATTGGTGTATATACTAGTCCATCCATCATCGAAAGTTAGTGTTACCAAGCCACGGCTAAAGCCAGTTGGAGTATAGGCACTGAGCGAATAATCGTCAGTTACCAGGTACCCAACAGAGTGAATTACATGAAAAACAGTAGCATATGCAGCGTTGCTTGGTAGGCTAAAACTACTACTAAATTTGGCCCAAACAGTCGATGCTGTTGGCGCTCCCAGCGAGACATATTGGACTGTGCCATCTGTTTTGGTGATGCCCAAAAATACTTCGGTGTCCACATTGGCCTGGTACCAGTCGGTAAATTGATACTGCTGGCTTGGTGTTACGGCTTTGGCTGGGAAGGCCCATTTGGCATCGCCATCAGTGTAACTGGTCATCTGGACTTTGGCGCTACGAGTACCAGTGTGTCCCGTGCTAAGGTAGCTAAAAGTAGTGGCGTTGGTCCCCCATCGCCCAGTTGACCAGTCGGATGGGTTGGTGCCTGCAGCGGTCTCTAAAGAAGGATTCGGTACAATATTGCCTGACGAAACTGGCGGGTCGACTGTATAGGCACCTAAAGTTGCATCGTCAATTTGTAATGTGCCGACACTGTTCAATACATGAAATATCGATACAGCGGCAATACCGGAAGGAGTTGTGAAAGTACTGCTAGCTTGGGCCCAAACACTACTACTGCTTACGGAGGCAAGCCACTGGTAGCTAACATTACCACTTGTATCAGTGTTCTGGGCAACCAACTCAGTAACAACCGATGATTTGTAGTAGTCTGTATACGTATAAGCCGTGCCAGCACTGACAGATACGGGGCTTGCGTACCATTTGGCATCGCCATCTGTATATGTGGCGATAGTTGCCTGTAAGCTATTTGCACCGGTGTGGGCGTCGTTGCTAACACTTAGGTTTCGGGTGTTATTGCCCCAGCCACCTTGGTGCCAATTTTGAGGCTGACCACTAACTAGTGTTTCTGCAGATGGATTGGCCAAAAGGTTAGCTCCTACGGCAGCCCCTGCGGTTGTAGCCGACATAATATACAGAAGGATAATGGCGAGAGCACTGAACAGGCTAGCAATTCGTTTAAGCACGATATGTCCTTGCCCACCAACGTTAAAATGATATTTTGACAATACACTAAACTTGGCAAAACGTCAATAGTTAACAGAGAAGCATAAGCATCATATATAATATACTTTACAAAAACACACAAAAGTACTAAAATTACAGCCGTCATTAAAGTTTCTCTTTTCGTACAGGTGGGAGTTGCCAAGAGAACAGTAACGAGGAGCGAAGATGTACAACTCTACAAAGGGACTTCTTCCAGCAACAGGTGCGGCAGTTCTTATGCCAAAAACTGGTGCTTTCAAGCCATTCTTCTTTATGATGGTGGCTATCGCTGCTGTTGGGCTTGTTAGCCTGGCTGCTAGCGGCGTGTTTGCTGTAAAGCGACGCATCGGGCGTTAAGGCGCTAAGTTTAGTGCCTTGCACAAAAACAGCCCGGTAAATCCGGGCTGTTTTGATCTTAGAGAATATGCAATTATGAAACATCTTCACACAGCAACCAAAATAGGTTTAGCTATGACTCTAATAGGGATGCTGGGTTTATTGCTCCCTTTTGCATATTTTCGTTATTTACTGCCAGCCAGCCAACCTTCTAGCCCCATGGTGGTCGCGCCAATTAACGAGCAAGTTAGTTTGGCGGCTGCAAAAGAAACGATAGTAGCTGGTCATCCGAATCATTTATACATACCTAGTTTACAGATGTCATTGAATGTGACGGATGGTACCTTCAATCCAAAAACTGGCCAATGGACATTGTCGTTAGATCATGCACATTTTGCTACAATTAGCGCCCAACCAAACAGTAAAATGGGCAACACGTTTATTTATGGCCACTATCGACCAGAAGTGTTTGCGCGTCTACATCGTATAGCACCGGGCAGCGAGGCAAAAATTTCCACTGACAACGGATATACTTTTACCTACAAGTTACAGCAAATTCGCGAAACAAACCCCAACGATACATCTGTTTTTGCTTATCAAGGCTCGCCAATTATGACTATACAGACGTGTTCTGGCGCCTGGTTTCAGAATAGGCAGTTCTTTACTTTTACATTAGTTGGTTACGAAAAATCGGCTTAGTTTGTAAACCCGCGTAACAATCCGACCAGTCGGTAGATAACGTAACCAATTAGTGCAAGTGATGGTAAAAAAGCGCCCCGTGCTATAACCAGCAGTTTTGTGATTAGTTTACTGTGCTTCTTTCTTGCTTTTAGTGCATTGAGTTTGGCTCGCTGTAAACGACTCTGAAGTGAATATGCCTCGCGTACTTCTCGAATAAGTTCGTCGTGATGATTGGTGCGAATATTATCTTGCAGCCAATTTACAAAGCGGGGTGACAACTCTGAATACCGGAGTACCGGGTAACTACGCCGAGGACTGTTAGCTAAGGTATTTTGTTTCATTTAGCAGCGTCTTTAAGGGCATTTGTGTCTAGTGCGTAGCGCCGTCCTTTTACACTCCACCCAACAACATCAGATCGGTATTGATGCATAATTACCACCTCTACGTAAGCTCGTATAAAGATACCTAATTCTATCCACCTCAAGATGTAAAAATAGGGTAGTGATTGCAAAATCGACCAACGCTTCGATATAACAGCCGAGAACAATGCTAAACCAACAATAATTAGATAGTCGCTAATAAGTACAAGCGGCATGATAAACCATTTGTGAGTTGTTATGGTTATGTATGGAACGAATATGAGCATTTGAACTATGTAAAATAACGCCTCAAACATCTGATAGCCAAGGCTAAAGTCGATCTTTTGTAATCGCCTCCCGACTTTGTATTTGGTAACACCCTGAAAGAAACCACGTTGCCAACGCAGGTTTTGGTTGCAAAAGTCACGCAATGTTTGTGGGTCTTGGGTGTAGTTGATAGCCTCTGGGATGAACCGAATCTTGCCTAGCTTTTTGCGGTGAACTTGTAAGGTGATATCAAAGTCTTCTGTCAAACCTTTGCTGGTCAGGTCTAGATCTTTGATAATGTCGGTCTTGAAGCAGGTTATGGGGCCGGGGAATACCGAAATCATGCCAAGGTAACTTTGAATACGGCGCATAATATGCTGGCCATAGGTGTAACAGAAGGCCCGATAACGACTAATCCAGTTGCCACGTAAGCTTTGTACAAAACCTACGGCCACCGAGTACTTTTGGGTATTAAGCTTGCGCTTGTACATCCGAAAATAATCTTTGCAGAATACGCTATCAGCATCGGCCACATGTAGCCAGACATACCTTTTCTCAATATTAAAATACTGAATAGCTTTATGAATTGCTAAGCCCTTACCACTGTGTTCTACTGTGAGTACATGTTTTCGGCCCAAATGCTTTATGGCAATTTTACGAGTCTTGTCGGTGCTGGCATCGTCTACTACAAAAATATCTTCTAGCGGTTGCCCGGCAGCAACGGCTGACTGAATAGTCGCGGCCAAAATTAGCTCCTCGTCGTGCGCGGGGAGTAATAAAGCTAGCTTGCGGCGTCGTGCTGTAGTGACTCTTTTAACCAAAAAAAGTAACCTCTTTAATCGAGCGTTATTTTACCACAAACTAGAGTTTTTAACAACTATAGGTCATGGAGTACTGTGATTTGTGCGCCTAGACTATTGAGTCGTTCGGCGATGTCTTCGTAGCCGCGATTGATGGTGTAGACATTGCGCAGCACGCTTGTACCTTGTGCAGCTAGCATGCCAATCAGCAAAAGGCTGGCAGGGCGAAGTGCAGGTGGACAATCTACATCTGCACGACGGAAATTAGTCGGCCCAGTTATGTATACGCGGTGTGGGTCGGCCAGCTCTATGTTCATGCCGACCTTCGTCATCTCGGTGTAATAAATGGCGCGGTTTTCGAACATCCAGTCGTGGATTAGTGTGCGGCCATTAGCTACGCCAACAATCGGCACAAAATACGGTATGTTGTCTGGGTTAAGGCCGGGCCAAAGGTTAGGGTGCAGTTTGTCCTCGGGTGCTCGCAAATTGCCATCATGCTTGTGGATAGTTATGTCTGCGAGATCGATAACTCCATTCCCTGCTTTATACAGTGGCGACGTGGTGATCTTTAGCCCCATAGTCTTGAGTTTGAGGAGTTCTAGCCCGATCCAGTGCACTGGTGTTCGTTCGATAGTTATTTGCGAGTTAGTAGTGACTGCTGCAGAGATAAAGAACATCGCCTCGATAGGATCTTCTGTTGGCGAAAAAGTTACATTCTTTTTGATGTGCGGAACGCCCTCAATCTCCAAAACCGGTGAACCAAAGCCCTTAATTTTTACTCCGAGTTTTTGCAGGAATAAGCATAAATCTTGCACCATGTAGTCGGCACTGGCCGACTGAATGGTTATTCTTCCGTTACTACGGGCCGCAGCCATCAATACATTATTAGTGACTGTATTGCCAGACTCGTACAGCACAACTCGCTCTTTGGGCAGGCGTTTTTTAACCTCTACCTGGTAACGTCCGGTCTTGGCAAGAACATTCACGCCAAAACTTTCTAATGCCATGAGGTGGGGTGAGACACTGCGTTTGCCAAGCTTACATCCACCGGCATACGGGATTTTAAAACTAGACAATTCATGCATAAGTGAACCGAGCAACATGAGTACACTGCGAGTTTTTCGGGCAGAATCAGCATTGATATTTTCGATAGCCAGCTTGGCAGGGCGGCGAATTTCTATGCCATTATCTGGCAGCCACTTAACTTTTACGCCAATGCTCTCAAGTACTTCTATAATGCGATGAACCTCTTCGATCTTGGGGAACGAAGTAAATCTAGTCACTCCGTGGTTAAGTAAGCTAGCGCACAGCAGCGCAACTGCTGCATTTTTGCTGGTTTTGAGTGGGATTGAGCCTTTTAGTTCCTGGCCTCCCTCAATCCGCAGGCTAACGCCGCTACCTTGGCCAATACGTATGATTGGCTTGTTTAGCACATCGCTTATTCGACCAAGTGTTTCGAGGCTAAGGTTCTGCTTTCCGTGCTCTATGCGGTTAACAGCCGACTGGCTGGTGCCGAGGCGTTTAGCGAATTCTGTTTGAGTAAGGCCCCTATCTTGTCGTATCTGGTAAATAAGTTGGCCAACTTTTTCGTTTGTATTAGACATGTGATGACATTATACCCCCGAAGGTATACAAAACAAGTCTTGACATTGGGGTGTATATTGTTCCAAACCATTGTTACAATAGTAGTATGATCTGAGGTGCTACCACGCTTTGCAATTGACTGGAGGGAACTATGAAAGATACGATTATTGCCAAACTAATCAAGGCCGAAACGAAACGCCAACGAGAGGGTCTCGAGCTAATACCTAGTGAGAATTACGTGAGTGGGGATGTGCTTACGGCACTGGGAAGTATATTTACCAATAAGTACTCCGAGGGTTACCCGGGCAAGCGTTATTACGGCGGCCAAACCAATACAGATAAAGTCGAACAGCTTGCGATTGATAGGGCTAAGCAGCTTTTCGGAGCTGATCATGCTAATGTACAACCACATTCCGGGGCGCCGGCCAACATTGCTGTTTACCAGGCATGGCTAGAACCAGGCGATACTGTTATGGCCATGCGGCTAGACCACGGTGGCCACTTAACACATGGTCACCCTATTACGGCCAGTGCCAAGCTGTACAACTTTGTGCGCTATGGAATCAAAGACGTAGAAACAGGCGAGATCGATTACGACGCCATGATGGCAACAGCCAAGAAAGAGAAGCCCAAGATTATTCTGGCTGGTTTTAGTGGCTACCCACGAAACCTCGACTATGCAAAATTTGCCGAGATTGGCCGAGAAGTCAATGCCGTGCTGATGGCCGATATGGCTCACATTGCCGGTTTAATTGCCGGCAAAGCCTTGCCTAACCCGTTTGATTTTGGATTCCATATTATTACTACCACAACCCACAAGACATTACGTGGTCCACGAGGTGGCATGATCCTGACCAAGGGTGCAGTAGGTAATCCACTGCGTGCACCAGAAAAAACGGTCGAAAACTTACCTACACTCATAGATCGTGAAGTGTTCCCGGGCTTTCAGGGCGGCCCGCATATGCACACTATTGCTGCTAAGGCGGTAGCTTTTGGCGAAGCTCTCAAACCCGGATTCCATACCTACGCCAAGCAAGTCTTGGCTAATGCCTCGAGGCTAGCCGATGAACTTATGAAGCGAGGCTTCAAATTGGTAACCAATGGTACCGATAACCACCTAATCCAAATAGATATGATGACAAGTTTTGGTATTTCTGGGCGTGAGGCTCAGGACATTTTGGACGAAGTTGGCCTCAATGCCAATTGCAACGCTATTCCAAACGATACTTTACCGCCATTCCGTCCTAGCGGTCTACGGCTCGGTACTCCTGCAATAACAACTCGTGGCCTTAAAGAAAAAGACATGGAGTTGGTGGCTGAGTGGATGCTTCAGGCCATCAAAAACCGTAGCGACAGCAAGAAGCTGGCGAGCATCGCCAGAGAAGTTAAGGCTTTTGCATTGCAGTTCCCGCTACCTAGCGATAGTTAGTCTACATTTACCTTGAGTTTAGTTTTGCCAATCAGCTCGGGCTCTTGTTCGAGCGTAATGCCAAACTTTTGACGCACTGCTTTAGTAATTTGGTTGCGATAAGTTATTAGGTCGGCTGTGGTTTTGGCTGATTGATTAATTAGTACAAGTGGCTGGCTAGGCCAGGTCCCCATACCGGTTTTTTTGTCACTATGTGCTTTGTAGCCAGCTTGCTCAATCAGCCAGGCAGCTGATAATTTTACACCCTTCTTGGTTGACCAGTTTGGTGCATTAGGGTAATCGGCTAACAATTTTTTTGCGACCGATTTGTCGACAATTGGGTTGGCAAAGAAGGACCCATTGTTGGCTACTTTGCTTGGATCGGGGAGTTTTGTCTGCCGGATGGCAATAACTGCCTGTCGAATAACTCGCGGGCTAATCACACGAATGTTGTTATCGTGCAGATATTTAGCTACTGCTGGGTAGAAAGGTGGTCGGGGGTTGGTGCGCGAAAGTTGCAGGGTTATGCCTAGTATTACAAACCGACCACGGTCGGCGTATTTAAACCGGCTACTACGGTAACCAAACTGACAGTCTTCGTTCTGAAGTGTTAAAAAGCTGCCAGTCTGCGTGTCATATACATCAACGCTCACCAAGGTATCGGCTATCTCTTGGCCATACGCGCCGACGTTCTGTACGGGTGTTGCACCAGCGGTACCTGGTATTAGCGATAGACTTTCTATGCCACTTAGCCCCGCGGCCACTGTTTTTTCGACTGATTTGTCCCAGTCCTCGCCAGCCCCAATAGTAACGTAAGATTTGGTACCTTCCTCGTGAATGGCAAAACCTTTAATTTTATTGACTATAACTAGCCCATCAAAACCATCATCACCCCAGACAATATTACTTCCACCCCCAATTATTATCACTTCTTGATCATGTTGTTTTGCCCAGTCCAAGGCATTAACCATCTCGTGTTTATCTGTAACCGTGCATAGATAACTAGCCTTACCGCCCAAGCGCATAGTGGAATACTTGGTTAAAGAGACGTTTTTTAACATATGCATTATAAATACAGTATAGCAATAAAAACCTTGTCGCTAGCGCTTGCAAATCGCCAAAGTGGCGGAGTACCATGGAGTAATATGAATAGTAAACCGTCACCCAAACCATACCGACAATTAGGCTTTAAATTACGCAGTATTCGTGAACAAAGAAAAGAAAGTTTGGCAGAAGTTTCAGGCGCTGTCGAAATCGATACAGAAATACTCGAAAAAATCGAGGCCGGTGAACAACGGCCAACCGAGGATATACTCTTGCTTCTGCTTAGCTATTTTAATGTCCAAGATGAAGACGCTACACCTTTTTGGGATCTTGCAGGTTATGGACCAAAACAATCAGAGCAGTCACAACAAAACATGTTTGAAATCAATCAACCAATAGCCATGCTAATGCCAGTTGATCTTCGAGTGGTTTA
>CAYXYR010000026.1:0-12580 GCA_964469435.1 uncultured Candidatus Saccharibacteria bacterium
CCGGCATCACCCTTTTTTGGTGCCGGCGCCTACTTTTTTATTACTAGTCGTTGCTAGCACGCTTGCCTTTGTCGCGCTTGTTGGTCAGACCATAAGTGCTGCTGACTCTAGAGTAGTGGACGTGCTGGTAGATGGTAAATCGCAAACAGTGCCGACTCGCGCACCAACAGTCAAGGACTTATTAACTCGACTCGATATTAGTATAGGGGCGGATGATTTTGTCGATCCAAAACCAGAGACACCCATTATAGATGACGGCCTCAAGATAACGGTTCGCCATGCCAAGCCAGTTACAGTGGTTGATGGCGGAAGGCGTATTACAGTCCTTTCTGCCCATGAACAACCTCGCTTGGTTGTCCAGCAAGCTGGCCTGGCTCTACAGCCCGAGGACGGCATACAGATAGACGCAGCATTGGACCTAACCAAAGAAGGTTTAATTGGCCAGAGGGTAGTAATCGATCGAGCAATTACGGCCACAATTAATCTATACGGCAATAGTATACCCGTCAAAACTAGAGCCAAAACAGTAGAAGAGCTGCTTAGCCAAAAAGGTATCAAGCCATTGCAGGGCGATACGCTCGACCCCGGGCCAAAGACTCGCATAGCTGCCAACCTACAAGTTTTTGTAGTCCGCAAGGGCAAAAAAATAGTTACCGAAGAAGTTGCTATACCAGCTCCAGAATCTGTCGTAGAAGACCCTAACTTTGCTAATGGTGCGACAGTAGTGAGAGAGCCTGGTAGTAATGGTAAAAAACTGGTAACGTACGAGCTTGAGCTACAAAACGACAAAGAAATCGGCCGCAGGGTTATTCAGGAGGTTGTTGCTGCCGAGCCAGTAAGGCGCGTGGTTGCTAGGGGTACCAAAGTAATGTTGTCGGGCGATAAAGCAACCTGGTTGTCACAATCGGCAATACCTGCCAGCCAATATGCGGCGGCCGACTTTATTATCGGCAAAGAATCTGGCTGGCGCCCAGGCGCTATAAATGCAAATCGTTGTATTGGCCTAGGCCAGTCGTGCGGTAGTGGCTTAGCGGCGGCTTGCCCTGCTTGGCAAGTGGACCCAGTCTGTCAGCTCAACTTCTTTAATAACTATGCCACAAGACGATATGGCAGCTGGAATGGGGCTTATAATTTCTGGATCGCCAATCGCTGGTGGTAGCCGATTGCCCATAAAAAAATAAATGACCATTTTGGTACAATACCTGTAATGAGTAATCCTTTACCAAAAAAGTCACTTGGCCAACATTGGCTGGCCGATGAGCAAGCGCTGGCAGCGATGTGTGCAGCGGCAGAGCTCAAGTCTAGTGATATTGTTTTAGAGATTGGCCCCGGCCTCGGTACACTTACACAACTTTTGGTGCAACAAGCCAGGCAAGTTGTTGCCGTGGAATTCGACCTGCAGTTGGCAGCCAAGCTCCCTGGTTTAGTTACGGCCGATAACTTGCAGGTAGAGGCAGCAGATATTTTAAGCTATGACCTACGTCATTTGCCAGAGGGCTACAAGGTTGCGGCAAATATTCCGTACTACCTGACAAGCAATCTGTTGCGCGTACTGTGTGAGTCGGCTAATCCGCCATCAATAATGGCTTTATTAGTCCAAAAAGAAGTTGCCGAACGAGTTGCAGCAGACCCCGGTGATATGTCTTTGCTTAGTGTTAGTGTGCAATATTACTGTGAAGTTAGCTTGGGCATGGTGGTGCCGGCCAGTTTATTCACCCCGCCGCCAAAAGTTGATTCCCAGATACTTATTTGCAAGTATCGGCAAAAACCTTTGTTCGATGGTGTAGATACTAAAAAGTTTTTTCAGATTGTTAAGGCTGGTTTCTCGCAACGTCGCAAGAAGTTACGCAGTAGTTTAGCGGCAGGTCTACATATCGATAAATCATCTGCCGAGAGATTACTGACTTCTGCGAACATAGACCCTAACGCCCGACCACAAGAGCTAGATTTGCGACAGTGGCACAAACTATATTTGAGCCTAGGTAGTGTATGAAAATTTCTATAAAGGGTGGGCATCGATTCAAACTTCGGATTAGGCGATCATTATTACACCCATTTGTTTTTTTGGTGACTATAGCAGTAGTAGGTATTGTTGGATTAGTTCTATCTCGTGCAGCCTTTACAGCAAAAGCAGTAGAGGCAGAGCAAGGACGAACTAGTGGCTCGGCAATGGTTATGACTATGGGTGGGGCGTCGGGCGGAATTGCAGTGCATTTTGGGATGCCAATGAATAATTCGCTTGGCAACATTCTATATAACTCTACCCTGGGCGCTAGATTTACTCAGTACAAAAACGACAGCGAGGCGATAGTCACTCAAAATCTTGCAACTAGGGGTAACTACGAGGCCAATCCTTCTAGTCCACAACCCGGTAGTTCAAACTGTGGTTCAAATGGGTGCCAAGGGCAGTTTAGGACTTATTGCCAGTATTCACATTTAAATTACGATGACCCGATCGTGTATCCAGGTCAGTCTGGCAAAGCTCACTTGCACTTGTACTGGGGTAATATGAGCGCTGATGCCAATACAACTAACGAAAGGTTGGTAAATAGTGGCGGAGGAAGCTGTGAGGGCTATGAGGCCAACAGAACAGGATATTGGATGCCGGCAGTTTTGGATGGCAATAATAAGGTCGTAATACCAAAATCAATCCTGATCTACTACAAAGCCGCCGCCAATTTATCGGCACAAACACAGCCCATGCCCCAGGGTTTAAAGATGATAGCCGGCAATTCGAAGGGCAATACCGATCAAAATTTATTCTTCCGTAACGGGATACAGTGGGAGTGCTACACCGGGAGCACAGTATGGACTTATGAAGGACAAACAATCCCCGATACGTGCCCTCAGAATCCTGACGAAGGCAAAAGCGGTGTGACAGATTGGTTTCCAATTAAGCTCGAGGCAGTTATTTATTTTCCTTCCTGTGTTGCTGTAGATAACAGCGGCAAACCGATCTTAGACACTGCAGACGATCCAGTCCGATTTCCGGTTAATAATCACAAAGATCATGTAGCCTATTTTGTATCGAATGGTAGTGGTGGACTTAAATGTCCTTCCACCCATCCATACATAATGCCCCAGGTAAGTTATCTGATTTCATGGGATGGTAAATTAAACTACTCGGGCTGGCATTTATCTTCTGATCGCATGTCTTCGCCGGCACTACCTGATGGCAGTTCTTTGCACGGCGATTGGTATGGCGGTTGGAACAAGACAATTATGGATACCTGGATAAACGAGTGTATCAGACCAGGGGCAAACTGTAGCAATGGCGTTATTGGAAATTCCAAACAACTAAAAACTGTTCCAACGGACTACACGGGAACAAATTATCTTACACTGCCTTAGGCATAAGTAAATCCTTGACGTGTTAAGTTTAAGCACATAAACTAAAAATAAATGAACGTAACAAACAATATTGGCTACCTACTAAACCATCTGGCATTTGTGCTTGGACGGCAATCCGACCAAATATTACTGGAGAGACTGGGTATTGGTTATAGCCAATTTAAAATTATGATGGTACTGCGCTGGAACCCGCATGTTCAGCAAAAACAGATCGCCGAACGTCTTGGCCAGACCGAAGCCAGTATTAGTAGGCAAATAAAACTGCTGCACGAGGCAGGATTACTGCAAACCGTTAAGCGCCCAGAAAATCGACGAGAGCATATCACCACACTTACATCTAAAGGTGAGCGTTTTACCGACGAGGCTATGAATATCCTCAATTCTTACCATCAACCAGTTTTTGGCAAGTTAAGCGACAAACAACAAGCAGCCCTGGTGTCTAGTCTTCAGTCTATGCACGAAGAAACATGCGATCGCGACCGGCCTGGTGCTTGCCATCATGTTTTTGATAATTAAACAGAAAGGAAGAAAGTGGGAACAGTAAAAAACAAACTAGAAGGTCGCGCACTACCTATTGTGCTATTCACGGTATTCTTAGACGTCTTGGGAGTGGGCATCCTTATCCCTGTGCTACCGCAGCTAATTTTTAAAATATTCATGCCACAAGGCTTTAGTTATGACCAATCCCTAATATTGCTAGGTTGGTTAACGGCCATATTCCCGCTCATGCAATTTTTTGCCACCCCAATTTTGGGCCAACTCTCCGACCGTTTCGGCCGCAAGCCGGTGCTTGGCTTCAGTCTGGCCGGAACAGCATTGGGATATGTATTGTTTGCCATTGCCATTATCACCAAAAATATACCACTACTATTCTTTGCACGTGCCTTTGACGGCATCACGGGCGGTAATATTAGTGTAGCCAGGGCAGTTGTAGCAGATGTAACCCCGCATGAACATCGTACCCGTAACTTTGGGTTGATTGGTGCCTGCTTTGGGTTTGGCTTTGTGATTGGGCCATATCTGGGGGCGCGTTTAGCGACAGCTGGAATAAGCTTTTTTGGTTTGTTCAATACGCCTAGCTGGTTTACTACGGCAACTCCTTTCTGGTTTACTGCCATTTTGAGCGTAATTAACGTTGCTCTGCTTTTGGCTATACTGCCAGAGACTCATAAGCACATTAACAATAAGCTTAAGTTGGCATGGGGACAATCACTGGATAATATTCGCAAAGCCGCTACTAGCCCAGGTCTAAGGGTCGTATTTGGCGCGAACTTCTTGTACTGGGGAGGCTTTACCTTCTTTACGACTTTCTTCCAAATATTCCTGATTCAAAAACTCGGCTTCAAACAAAACAACATCGGCGATTTCTTTGCCTACATCGGTATTTGGATTGCAATTAGCCAAGCTACACTTACACCTATGCTCGCTAAGTTTAAAAACAGCAACATTCTAAGAATTAGTATTATCGGCACCGGTGTAGCCTTGTTCTTGCAGCTATTGCCACACAACACCACCCAGCTGCTATTAGTCGCGCCGTTCATTGCCATATTTAACGGCCTGACATTGGCCAATGCCACGGCACTTGTGAGTCGATCGGTTGGTCCGGAGATCCAGGGTGAAGTGCTTGGTATCGACGCCAGTGTGCAATCTCTCGCGCAAGCAGTACCAGCTATCATTAGTGGCTATGTGGCAACGCTGGGCATAAATATGCCGGTAATAGTTGGTGGCGCTACAATCATCACCGGTGGCCTGCTGTTCAACTTGCTCTACCGCCAGCCTAAAAAAGTCTTGCACCAAGTTGTTTAAGCTTTATATGATGTGCTAACATAAGCGCATATTCTTTAACTTCTAAAGGAAAAATAAAAATGTTTAACAAACAAAATCGTAAATTACTAACTAAGAAGCGAATTCTTGGACCAAAGCAAGCGATTTTGGTAATACTCCTTGCTCTTGCGGGCGGCATATGGGTGTGGCGAAGTTTTGCAGCTACGCCTATTAGCGTACCTTCAGAATATATTGCTCGTTTTTATACCGAATCACTTGGCCGCTTGCCCGATCAACAAGGCTGGAATTTTTGGCAAAAACAATTCGAGACAAAAGGTTGTAATACAGCGACTTTTGACCACTTTGTCTCGTTCACACTCCAAGCAAGCGAGTTTAATAACATTGAGTACAATAATGCTGAAAAAGTATTGGTTGCATATAGATCGGTTTTGTCTAGGGAACCAGATGCCGGTGGTTTTAATAGTTGGAAGGCAAAATTAGATTCAGGAAAAACATACAAAGAAATGGTTGACGCCATGACTGCCAGCAAAGAGTTTTCGAATCTTACAACCAAGATATGCGGTTCGTCAGACCCTAACTTCCATTTCGATGGTAAGCCAATGGCCATAGAAGGTTCGATGACCCAAGCACAGCTTCAGGCTCAATTGGATGCTGCAAAACCAGGGCAGGTTGTTCGTATCCCAAGGGGTACTTTGGTAAAAGTCGAGGCACGCTTAACCGTTCCAACTGGGGTTACTCTTACCACAGAAGGTAGCGAGGGGCTAAAGGGGCGCCATGCTTATGCAAAAATGGCACGCATAGCCTATACCCCAACTGCCGCAAAGGTAGAAGACGCATCTTTGGTAGTAGTTCAGAGTGGTGCAAAACTGCAAAATGTATGGGTAGATGGACAGCTTTGGAATTACAGAGAGAAAAAAGGTGGCCCGACTGTACGTATTGCACCTCATGGTTTAGAACCTGCTGTGGTCGAGAACGTGCGTTCGGATAATCCTCGGGCTGCACAAAATATACTTGCTAACAGTAATACACGTGAGTGTTTAACGCCTATCACCATCCGCTCTAATTTAGTGATCAATAGTGCTAATTTGCATAAGGTAGAGCGTTGGGCGGATGGTATTGCAACCGCGTGTGCCAACACCACTATAGAAGAGAACGAGGTACTAGATGCAAGTGATGTTGCAATCATTACCTATCGAACTTATGGAGCAGCTGCTCAATCTTCTAAGGTGCGTGGTAATCGTATCCTTCAGGCGGGGAATGATGCCTTTGGCGGTTTAGTTACAGATCCTTTATCAACAAAGACTACTCCACGTTTGTATCCCGAGTGCTTAAAGAAAGTTACTGGTCAGGAAGCTAACTGTGACTTTTCTGGTACTGTGTTCGAAGCTAACACACTATGGACAGGTAAGGACGCACGGTTTGTGATTGGAATTTCGGTAGGAACCCGTGCTTGGGGTTTCTTCAAGCCTGACTCTGCTAATGGCTCCGGCGCGGTCTTTACAGGTAATACTGCTGGTGATTCCGAGATTAATACCCAGATACCGGTGTATATAAGTGGCGTGTATAACTCTGTCGTTACCAACAATTTCATTGGATCTAATGTTAAACGTTTGCCTGGTAAATCTGGCGTACCTGGCACGTCTTGTAAATCTACTTCACTGGTAGCCGGTAATAAGAAGTTCTTTAACCCCAACACAGCTGCCGCCAAAGAAGAAGACAACGACAAGTGTATCTAGCACATAGTGCAAAAGCTTAATGATTATGCTATAATATTGTTGTAGCCTGTGAGGGTTGCAACAATATTTACGGGGCTGAATTTTAAGCTCGACGTTGGACTTTATCGGTTATACTTGCAGGTCGCTTGTCAGCGTATAGACGAACTCAAATAATTGCAAACCGCAAGAATTTGATTGCTGACTTGGCTGCACGTCTGTTCCCACAGACTGCACCAGTCGCAATTGCTGCCTAATTTATTGGTAGCCGCGCCTGACACGACTCCGGATAGTGCCAGTGCGCGCCATATTTTCTGGATGCGTAGTTACTACTGTCCATAGTAGTTACTAAGACTTTAGGACTGCGGGAATTGGTTTTTTGGCTGTTTAACGGCCGGTTCCTCAAGATTTATAAATAGCCTATGCCTGTAGAAAGTTAACCAAGATAAACTAGCGGACGCGGGGGCGGTACCCGCCAGCTCCACCAAAAAAGCTCGATCCCTCTTGGGATGGAGTTTTTTTGTATGAAATGAAAGGGTATCGCCCGAGAGGGCGAGAACTGCCGGTGGCAGTTCGAGGATGTAAAGCTTGTCCTGCGAGCGTGTCGGCAAGGCCGACACGTTTTCGAGCAGATCAATAAGAGCTCGTACCCCAGCTCCACCATACTTGTCAAAGAGGCCTTTGAAGGTCTTTTTATTTTCTTGTGATCTACACATTTCAGATCTTAGAGATTGACAGAGAGTACAAACAATGATACAATATTAAATATTGAAAGATTTAAGAGACCCATCAAGGAGTACATAATGCCTAATTCAGAGAATTTTGGTTTTGGCGGAGCAGAACTAGACTTCGCTCCTCCCGAAGTTGTCAATGCCGCTAATGAAGCAGCTAGGGCGGCTACATCAGAAGGGGTGCGAACAAGATTCGCCGATACTCTTCAGACCTACCGTGATTTAGGTGAGATTCCGGAGGAAGAGAGCATATATAGCGGTGTGATGATCACTCTCGAAGATACTGAAGCTAGCAGACAGAGAGCACTTTTTAATAAATTGGAGGAATACTACAGAAGATTTGACGACGGGCATAACACTAACAAGTGTGAGCGCCTTTATCCAACCGACGCTCTAAGATCTGTAATGCATTCAACATACAAGGTCATAACACTACACACTCTCTTGTTAGAAGGCGTGATTGACATGGCAAAGATGGAAGCGGCTCTTGTAGCTACTGGACCTTTTGATGCTACTCGATTTGAATCTGCGTTTGCCTTGCTAGACAGCTACGTTACTACTGGCGGTCGGGGCGTAACGGGTGGAACGGGTCTTTTAGAATAGTAAAGCGGCTCATAAATAGCCAGACATACTATGTTGTTATTTGAAGACATCATAATATGCGTGAATTGTCTCGCAGTGCTTCTTATGTTTTATTACATCTGGTAATCTAAGGATATGCATTTTGGGAAGCACAGCGCGCGACTAGCGGCGGCAAAAAGATATGTAGTTATCATCTTGGCTTTCGCTATAATCGGGATCGTTACTTTGTTGGTGTCTCGAGCGGCAAGCAGCACGACTAGCCTACATGCAAATAGCGGGGCAAAACAAGGTAATGTTGCTTCGCTTGGCACGACCGCAGTGCAATTCGGTAGGTCGGGTACTTGCGGTAAGCAAGTACAAAACTATACGTATCAAGTACCTTTTGGTAACGCTATTTGGAATCAGCCGGTTTGTAATCTTCCTCGACATCCACAGTCGGCTGATTACGCCAATAGATTATTTCAATGGGGACACATTAATGATGGTAGTCCAAGTGCAGATGTGGACAACGGAAAGATTAGTAATAACCCAGGCTTCCCGGATCTCACTGAAATAAATCCGCTGGGTAAAGAGTTTACCCGAGAAGTATATTATGCAAGCAAGTCTACTACAGAAAAGCAAATCGGAGCAGTATCATACTATAGCAACTTAGATGCAGAAGGTGATAATACCTTTACGCCCAATGCAAAAATACCATGGAATCCAGCATGGGAGGCTAGTCAGGGTGGCGATAATGAGATGATTATAATTGATGATCGATTTGACACACCTACAGGAGGTCGAATTTATTATCTCTCTGGGTATTATCCAGAATATCCAAAATTTCCATATAGAAAACTTCCACCAGTAGGCTGTTCATTTTATTGGTCAAATAACAGATTATGCACTTACACTACGTCTGTAAATCGTGATCTGCAAGGGAACTACATCGATTATCGTACTTACGAAGGTTATGTAAAAGACAGAGGGGTGGGATTGTCTTATTTTGCAACATTAACAACTCCAGAAGAAGTTAAGGCAAATGAAATACGCCATGCTATAGGCATAGCTATTCCAAATACTATGTATGGCCCAACGTGCACCACATCTCAGATGCAGGAGCCAATCAATTGGAGTGTAGTAGGTAAGACCTGTGGTTTTGCGGTCTCGCCAGCATCTAAGTTTGAGTGGGGTGGTTCTACTGTTTCACAAGTGAAAGACCCCTTTAAATCAATATATACATTAGACAAATCTATCCCTGAAGGGATGCTATTTTCCATTGATATGACGTATCAACAAATAGATGCTTGGATTGCATCTCGCCCTGATTTAGTTAGCAATAAGAGACGTGCTGATACTGCTCGAATATTTGCGCGCGCTATCAAAGATTATGGCATGATGGTAGTTGATACAACTGGCACAAGGATATCTATTCAAACAACCGGGGGTATTAACCCAGATAACGCAATAAAATGGACAGATCTTGGTATGGGCCCAGATGAAAAAGATGATATGCTTGACGGCTTACTAACAGCCTCAAATATATATGTAGTCAATCCACCCGAAGCTACGTGTAAAAACGGTCAAAAGTCTCGATTTTATTGCGAATGGACTAGTGTACGCTATCAGCAATGACACTCCAGTCAAACTTGACGGGCAAACTAGTAGGTCGTAGGCTAAAGTAGATGTTGCAAAATACAAATGTTGCTAAAAAAATCATTCGCAAATTGCTTGGTCGGCAGGGCCACATAGATGCGCCACATATAGACGATGCCCTAGCTTATATAGATGAATATTGGCAGCAATTAACGGTATCTAACACAAATGACGTCGGTACTGTAATTGGCCTACCAAATCCTTATATTGTACCGGCTAACGACAAGTCTTCTGAATTTACATTCGAAGAGCAATATTACTGGGATAGCTACTTTACGGCACTAGGTTTGGTTGGTAAACACCAGGCTTTGGCAGAAGGCATGCTCGAAAACCTGCTACACATTTTTAAGCGATTCGGTTTTATACCAAATGCCAGCCGCATGTACTTTATGAGCCGCTCGCAACCACCAATACTTACAAGTTTTGTCAGGCTTATTTACGAAACTGGTAATAAATCGCCAGACTGGCTCAAAGAAAAAATGGCTGTTGCCCAAGATGAATATAAAAATGTTTGGATGAGCCAGAAACACCCTTTTTGGCATCAGGTTAAGAACGGACTAAGCCGATACTACGATATAAATGTCTTACACGACTTGGCGGAAGCCGAAAGTGGATGGGATATGACACCGCGCTTTGAGCGAAAATGCCTGGACTATCTGCCGATCGACCTCAACTGCTTGCTTTATAAATACGAGAAAGATTTTGCCTGGGCGGCTCGGCTAACGGGGGATACTAAGCAAGCTGATCACTGGAAAACTATGGCACGAAAACGCCGCGCTGCTATAAACGACGTAATGTGGCACGATAGACGAGGGTTTTATTTTGATTACAACTACCAGAAGGACCAGCTGGGTAGTGTCTGGTCGTTAGCAGGCTTTTTTGCATTGTGGTCTGGTGTAGCTACAAAAGAGCAGGCGGCAAAAATAGTTGATAACTTAGGCAAGTTTGAGCACGCCGGTGGCCTGTCTACCACTACTCAGCCACTGATAGATATGGGGATATTCGGCTCGCTTAAGTCCCAGTGGGCCTACCCTAATGGCTGGGCGCCTTTGCATTGGATCGTAATAAGCGGCCTAGATAAATATGGTTATGCAGATGATGCAGAACGTATTACGCGCAAGTGGGTGCATACTAATTTGGCTTGGTTTGAGGCCCACGGGGTGTTTCAGGAAAAATACAATGTAGTCAAAATTCACAAGCCACCGGTCGAGGGTGTCTACCCGAGCCAGACTGGGTTTGGTTGGACAAATGCCGTCTTTGTCGATCTATGTAACAAGCATATAAATAAGCATAAGTAATTTGTAATTGACTAACAGTAGTAAAGATGCTAATATAAGGCTAATTGTTTTAGATGAATCTCTGGTCGGTTAGTTTTGTACACGAGGCTTCATAAAAGCAATATGTGTTTACTAAACTAACAGACAGGATCTGCTAATGGCTTACTACGCCTACCGTTCTATTAATCGTAATAAAAATCGCCGTCCGGCAAAGTCTGGCCGCGGCCAGTACATCGACCCGAGCCGATTTATCAAGGCCGCTCGCCCGGTAGAAGAGGTGGCTTACGAGCCAACTCATCTTTTTGATGATTTCTTGGTTAATGACATACTAAAAACAAATATTCGTAATAAAGGGTTTACCAAGCCTACACCAATTCAAGACCAGACAATTCCACTTGGCCTAGAGGGCAAAGATATCATCGGTATCGCCAATACTGGTACAGGCAAAACTACGGCCTTTGGCCTGCCAGTTTTGCATCGTTTAATGACTGACCGCAACTCAAAAGTTCTGATAGTAGCGCCAACCCGAGAGCTGGCTCAGCAAATTGAGGCAGAGCTAAAGACTATAGCCAAGGGCAGTGGGCTGTTTGGTGCAGTGCTGATTGGCGGTTCGCCAATGGGCCCGCAGCTGCGCGACCTTAAACACAATCCACCAGTAGTGATTGGCACGCCCGGTCGTATCAAAGACCATATGGATCGTGGCACTCTGCAGCTCGGACGCTTTAACATGGTGGTATTGGACGAAGTCGATCGCATGTTGGACATGGGTTTTGTAGATGATGTAAGGACTATTCTGGCTGCGCTTTCTGCTAAACGCCAATCGTTGTTCTTCTCGGCGACAATGGACGCACGTATCAAAAATTTGATTCATACCTTTGCTAACGAACCCGTAACGGTATCGATAAAAACCGGTGAAACTACAGACAGTGTCCATCAGGACGTAGTCCGTTTTGGTGGTAATCACGAAAAAATGGACAAACTGCATGACATTCTTATTACACCAGACGTAAATAAAGTAATTGTGTTCGACGAAACCCAGCGTAACGTAGAAAAATTAGGCCAAGAACTACATGCGCGTGGCTTTAAGGTAGATGCCATTCATGGCGGCAAAACTCAAGGTCAGCGCCAGCGTGCACTAGCTCGTTTTAAAGATAACCAAGTCAATATATTGGTGGCAACCGACGTGGCAGCTCGTGGAATTGATGTTAAAGACGTGACCCACGTAATTAACTACACTCAACCGCAGACTTACGAAGATTACGTACACCGAATTGGCCGTGCTGGCCGAGCTGGCAAGATTGGTTATGCATTAACATTTGTGGGGCGAGGCTAAATATGAGTGCTCAAGATCCAACCAAAATCCGTAATATAGCTATCATCGCCCACGTCGATCATGGCAAAACTACTTTGGTGGATGGTTTGCTGAAGCAGTCCAAGACTTTTCGTGACAACCAGGCCGAAATGAGCCAAGAACTGATTATGGATAGCGGCGACCAAGAGCGCGAGC
>CAYXYR010000027.1:0-12558 GCA_964469435.1 uncultured Candidatus Saccharibacteria bacterium
ATCTGCGCTAACCAGCACATTACCCTTTTCGGCCACAAAAGCAGTTCGGATCCGTTTGCCTAGCTCGGTTCGGACTGGGATATTCTGAAGATTTGGGTCGACTGAGCTTAACCTGCCAGTTTGTGCTGTGGTTAGGTTGTATGTCGTATGCACGCGCGAGTTAGCATCAACCTGTTTTGGCAAAGTATCTATGTAAGTATTACGTAGTTTGGTAACCTCTCTATACTGGGTAATCATATCGATAATAGGGTGCATGCCGCGTAGCTTGTCCAGCTCGCTAGCGGCTGTGGAATAACCAGTTTTACCTTTTTTAATACCGGTTGTGTCTAACTTTAGCTTATCGAATAATATTGTCGCTAGCTGGGCCGGGCTACTGATATTAAATTCTTGATCAGCAAAACCATAAATTTGTTGTTCATAGTCACTGACCATATCGGCAACTTGCTCGCTCATTAGTCGCAGGTACTGAGTATCTAATTTGATGCCGACGTACTCCATTTGCGCCAAAACAGGTATAACCGGCCACTCGATATTTTGGGCCAACTGTTCGACTTTTGGCAGCTCGTGAAGTTGTTGTTTTTGTAGTTTTGATAATGCCTCAACAACAGCCATAATGTCGGCTTCGCTATCTTGATCTGCGGCTAAATGTACACCCAACTCAGCAGCTGCCAACTCTTCTAGGCCCTGCTCTCGACGCAAACTATTAATTAGAAAAGCCGCTACAAATACATCGTGGTCAATTTTGGTTGGCATTATGCCCAAGTAATACAAAGCCTGTAGGCTAGACTTTAGGTCGTAGCCAACCAAGCTAGAAGATTCAATGTAACTTTTTAACTTGTCGGTAACAGACTCAGTATCTAGCTTTGCAAGATCAAACACTAAAATAGTGTCTGACCGAGGAGACAATACAAGGCTTTGCGGATCACCCCCATGGGGCTTAGCGCTAATTGCCTGTATTAACAACTGTTTAGTATTTGGCAGGGTTAGATCAAGTAGCTGCTGATCGGTATTGATTCGATGAACTTTGCCTAGTGACAGCTTGATTTCATCTTTAACCTCGTCTTGGGCTGGCGAAACATTCATATATTCTGGCAATTGTCGGGCCAAAGTTCGGAACTCTAGTTTTTCTAAAACCGTACGGATTTTTTCTGGTTCGCACGCACTAATATCTAGCTTGGTTAGATCTAGCTTGATTGGAGCATCAGTCCATATAGATGCAAGTTTTTTGCTCAAGTACGCCAGCTCTTTGCCGGCCACGAGCTTTTTGCGAACACTTTCTTTAACCAAATCAATATTTTCGTAAACACCGTCTAGAGTATGGAACTGCTTAAGCAGATCAATTGCTCCTTTTTCACCAATGCCTGGAACGCCAGGGATATTGTCGGAGCTATCACCCTTGAGGGCTTTTAGGTCCAAGAATTGCACTGGCAGTAAACCGTATTTTTCGGTAAAGCTTTCTGGATGAAACAGCTCAATATTGCTTAGGCCTTTTTTAAGAGCATAGACATTCACGTGTAAGTCTATTAACTGCAACATATCCATATCGCTGGTGATTAGGATAGTCTTGATGTCTTGAGCTGTGGCCTGCACCGCCAGCGTACCCATGATGTCATCGGCCTCGTAATCGTCTAGTTCGTACAGCGGCCAATCAAAAGCGTCCAACAGTTCGTGAAGTAGTGGAATTTGTTCATAAAAATCCGCAGGCGGTGGTTTGCGACCAGCTTTGTATTCCGGATACATCTCTAGACGCTTACGAATGTTAGTTTTGGGCTTGTCCCAAGCCACACAAACGTAGTCTGGTTTGAGCCGCTTGACCACTTCGAGTGCCATAACGGCAAAACCATACACACCTCCAGTAGGTGTACCATCTTTGGTGCTTAAACTGGGCATGGCGTAGTAGCCACGATAAAACACACTCTTACCGTCGATAATTGCCAGCGTCTTCCGCTTCGGTGAAACACCTGTCTCTGCCATGCTCATAGTATATACCTTAGGTCCGTTTTCCACCCCTTGGGCGTCTATCATCTATTTAAAGAGTAGCTCACTTTGTTCGTATTTAATCTTACAAACCTTTAGCGATAAGATCGGATAGTGCCTTTTCGGCCTGAGTCTTGAAGGCCTCTATGTCGTCTCCATTGTTCTGCAGAGTTATGTCGGCACGTTCTTTGACTGCCCCCATATTAAGTGTCGCCTCGTCGCCAACTGGGGTCATCTCTCGCGCCTCTTCGGCCAAGAATTCCTCAAAAGTTTTGTTATCTTCTACTCGACCACGATTATTACTGGTGATTCGTGAATATCGAACTTTAGGATCAGCATCAACCCAGAGCACAGTTCCACCAAGCTCATGAACACGATCGGCTTCACCCGGGTGGCGCAAGCTACCGACAATTAGCCCTTTATAATCGCCTGTTTTATACAGTTCAATGCCTTTATCTACAATAGCTGCCATACCTAGTTCACGGCGCCATTCGGCACTCAAAGCAGCCTTGTTTACGCGTTCGTGGCTCAAACCCCGTTTGGTAAGTTCGTCGCCCAGCATAGTGGTGGCATCGGCAAAGCACCAGCCATATTTCTCGGCCAGCAATCTTGCAACTGTGTCTTTTCCAGACCCGTTAGTACCAGATAAGCCAATGATTTCCATATTTATGAGATGTAATCGTGTAGTTTCTTAGCGTCTTTGTGTTTACGAAGTTTTGCCAGAGCTTTGGCCTCTATCTGCCGGATTCGCTCACGAGTAACGTTAAACTCTTGACCAACTTCTTCTAGGGTATGACTCTTGCCGTCTTCTAGGCCAAAACGGAGTTTGAGTATTTTTTGTTCTCGTTCTGTTAAGGCGCCCAACATATCTTTTACGTGTTCTTTTAGCAGCTGGCCGGTGGCTGATTCTTCTGGACTTACAGTGTCTTCATCTTCGATAAAGTCACCCAAAACACTATCTTCCTCATCGTCACGGACTGATGCATCGAGCGAACTAATATCTTGTTTGATCTTCATAATGTGTTCAACTTTTTCGACGTCGATTTCCATGGCTTTGGCAATTTCGTCATTTGTTGGCTCGCGATTTAATTCTTGAGTCAGGCGACGCTGAGTGCGCAAAAGTTTGTTGATAGTCTCGACCATGTGCACAGGAATACGAATAGTACGCGCCTGATCGGCAATGGCACGAGTAATAGCCTGGCGAATCCACCAAGTTGCGTAGGTGCTAAACTTAAACCCTTTATCTGGGTCGAACTTTTCAACTGCTCGCAGCAAACCAGTGTTTCCTTCTTGAATCAGATCCAAAAGATCCAAACCACGCCCCACATAACGTTTGGCGATAGACACCACCAAGCGCATGTTGGCTTCGGCCATCTTGTCTTTGGCATCTTTTTCGCCAGCAACTACACGCTGGGCTAGGGCTAGTTCTTCCTCTGCAGTAAGAAGAGGTATCTTACCAATTTCTCGCAGATACAAACGCACAGAATCATCAGCCACGTCGTCCAAGTAAACCTGCTCGGTCAGTACAACTTCTTCTTCACCTTCCTCTTCAGTGACCCACTCATCACTCATCTCGGTACTGCCAGCTGGACCGCCAGTAATCTTAATGGCATTATCAGCTAATTCGGTGTAAAGCTTGTCTAATAGGTCTACATTCTCTGGAGTATCAGGAATGGCCGCAGTAATATCTTGCTGATCAATACTGCCTTTCTTTTTGGCCTGTTTTACTAGCTCGTTCTTGATATCTTCGCCGGCTGGGGCTTGCGGGGCTGCTGCTTTAGCTGCTGGCTTCTTTTTATTCTTATCATCTGCCACGTTTCTGCTCCTTAACACTTTTTAGTAATATATCGAGTTTTTTGGCTTTTTCTAGCAACATTTGAACATCGGCATCATTTGCACTTTGCATTGCATTGCTAAGTTTATTTTTAGTTATTTTGACATAGGTTTCTATCAGATGTACCTGCAACCGAGCGGCTTCGTAGCGAAGCTCCAATACCTCGAGGTCTCGATAGAGTTCTTCGTATAATAATTGTAAAATTTTACCATAATCTGCGTATTGCTGCAATGACTCTGGAGGTTTAGATTGATTGTATTCTGGTTCTTGACGAATAAATATCAGGAATGCTCGAGCCGCCGGCGTGGCCATCATTTCAGTAGTAATAGGAGTTAAATAATTCCTTAGACTGGGTAGCACCCAAGTTAATGCCAGCAAGCGATCTTGGGTTCGCACATATTCGGCTGCTGCCGGACTAGCCTCACTAGCAGCTATATTGATCGGTCTTTTTTCGGCAGATTTTGTTTTTGTTGTTTTTGTGTCTTCCAACTTCATGCGCACTGCATCAGCGCTAATACCCAGCAGATCGGCAACTACCCTCACATAATGGTCACGCTCGACACTATCTTCTAAAAGCCTAATTGTTGGTAATACAGAATCCGTAAAATGACGCTTACCCATAGCCGTGGCAATATCGTTTAGGCCTTTATGCCTATTTATCACCCAGTCTACGGCATATTGTTGGCTGTTAATCGCCTGACGCCAAGCTTCTGGTTTTTTTCGCACCAGCTCGTCTGGGTCTTTGCCATCTGGCACGGTAATAATACTCAATGAAACACCGACTTTGCTGGCAATCGGCAAGCTACGCTCGGTAGCCGCCAAACCTGCTTGGTCTTGATCAAAAGCCAACCGAATATCGCTAGTAAACCGGCCGATTGTTTTGAGATGGGCCTCTGTCAACGCCGTACCGGCCGTTGCTACCACATTGGCAACTCCAGCCTGATGGCTAGCTATAACATCAAGATTGCCCTCAACCACCACTGCAAAATTTGTTTTCCGAATTGAGTCTTTGGCCAAGTGCAGACCAAAAACATGCCGACTTTTATCGTAAACCGGAGAGGCAGGGGTATTTATATACTTTGGAGCATTTTTGTCTTCGCGCAATATACGGGCCGTAAAACCAACCACCCTGCCTTGAGGGTCCATTAGTGGGACCATCAATCTGTCCCGAAACATATCACCCAAACCGCCGCGTCGCTGCGTGCTAAGCCCGGCCTTTTTTAGTTCGTTTGGGTTAAAGCCTTTGTTGAGCAAGAAATTTGTTAATGCGGCGTCCTGATTAGGCGAATAGCCTAATCGAAAAGTTATAACTGTGTCTTTGTTATAGCCACGTTCTTGGCGTACATAGTCTAAGGTGGGCGTATGTTTACTGAGGTGTAACTGATAAAATTTGGCCGCCAGTTCAAGTGCTTCGTACAAACGCTCTTTTTGTTTACCTCCCGAAGAAGTACCGCTATATTGTTGCAGCTCAATTCCAGCTTGGCGGGCTAACAGCTCTAGTGCAGCCTTAAAATCTAGACCCTCGACCTCCATGACAAAGCTGAACATATCACCGCCCTTGCCACTGCTGAAATCATGCCAAATCTGTTTTTCGGGGCTCACCATAAGGCTAGGAGTTTTCTCGTTGCTAAACGGACTTAGTCCCTTAAAATTCCGTCCGGAACGCTTGAGTTCAAGATACTGACTAACAACATCCTCGATGCTCAAGCGCGACTTAATTTCCTCCACAGAATCCATAACTACAGTCTAAAGTGAAAACTACAAAGTAGAAAGCATAAGCCAAAAGTGCAAGTCAGATTGCTAGCTTTATACTTTGACCACTTTCAACTATTATAGTTCTTATGCAACCTCAACAGCCAAGCGCACCAACTCCAACGCCTAGCCCAACCCCAAACCCCTACGAATTCATAATGAACCCGGCCAACCAACAGGCACCAAAGTCAAAGCTTCCCTTCAATACAGGATCACCTAAGGGCAAGATATTTATGATATTGGGTCTAGGGCTAGTAGTAATTGTCGTGCTATTACTAGGCGTATCACTGTTGGGTGGTAGCAAAGATAGCGCCGGCGATTCATTGATTGTAGTCCTTCAAGAACAGACCGAGTTGGTGCGCGTAGCAAACCTGGCCAATAATCAAGCTCGGCAAGCCAATACCTTGTCTTTGTCGAATAACGTACAGCTTAGTGTGGCCAGTGCGCAGCAGCAGCTATTACCTCTCGCCAAGAAGCGTGGCATTAAGGCTGATGCCAAAATATTAGCTCTCAAACAAAATAGTAATACCGACAAAAAACTCACCGCAGCTGCTGAAAACGGACAATTCGACACAGTATTTACCCAAACTATGTCCGAACAGCTAGGTGCATATAAGAATTCTCTCAATAGCGTTTACGGAAAAATCAGCAGTCAAAAAGACAAAGCCATTATAAAATCTGCTTACGACGGGTCGGCCCTGCTTCTAACTTCGGTTCAATCGAACTGAGGTATATCTTCTTTAGTATTGCTAACTAAGTTGTAGCTATGGCGAATCAAATCTTGCACTTCCTGATTGGATAACTGTCCGGTCAGCAGTACTGTATTCCAGTGTTTTTTATTTAGATGATAGCCGGGCATCACTGTTTCGTAGCGTTCACGTAAGACTAAAGCTAACTGTGGGTCACACTTGAGACTAACCCTAACGGGCGTTGTTTTTTCTGGAACCAAAGCAAACATTTTGTCACCAATCTTATAGACGGCCACTTCGTCACCAAACGGATAATCTAACCACGCATTTGGCATAGATAAAATATAGTCTTCGAGTTCTTTATGGGTCATTTTTGCTGCTGAAACCACTCTAGGTAACTCTGCAATTCGGCAATGCTTGCCTGGATGTCGTCAAAGGCGCGATGCACTTCTTTTTTCTGGAACAATTCGCCGAATTTACCCTGCATGACTATCTTGAAACTACTGACATCAAGCATTCGGTAGTGCAGTTTTACATCCAGCTCTGGCCACCAATTACGAATAAAAAGCCGGTCGTTCCAGATTGAATTACCAGCCAAAATAGCCAATTCTGAACCAAATTGATCTTGAACTAGTTGGACCAACTCCCTCTCTACATCCTTGATATTTTTACCATCGTCGAGTTTATTCAAAAAGTCATCACGATTGTGCGGATATTGCTGCCACCAATTATTGGCTTGCATTCGCTTAGCTACTAAATCGCGTGGGTGGTTAATACGAGCTTCATAGCTAGCCAGGGTTTTAAAATTAAAGTCGGTAATTTCGGCCGCTACTTCCAAAATAACGTCGTTCTTAGCGTCTAACCCGGTCATTTCCAGATCGATCCAAATTAGTTTTGTGGGGATGGTATTTTTGTCTGCCATTACCTAATAGTATACCCCACCTGGCTGAGTAGTATCTTGTACGTACTCCCCTCCCAAGCACGCTAGTTCTTCAAGGCCCTTACGTGCAGACTCGGCATATGAGCGTAAATTATCTGCCGCCAAAAAGAAATCCTTAACTTCTTCGTCGGTAGGGGCACTTTCGCCTTGGCGAGGTAGTGAAATTATATAGTCGGGAGTGCAAGTACCATTGGTAATAAACGGATTTGGTTTGTCGCTAAAACGTATCTGGCTATCAATCGCTACCGCTAGCTCTAGTCTTGTATTAGTATTATCGGGGTCTATGCCGCCCAAGGTAGCAAAGCGATGTACGGCTGCAAATATAGCATCAACACAAAATTCTCTCATTCCAGGCATCCAATCTCGCTGTTCATCATGAACAAGCAAAACATCAATTTTATCAGCCAGGTCAGATGTTTCTTGGCTCAATCGCTCATGGTCTAACATCATGGGCATATTTACGACACCCTACAACTAGTCTGCAATCTAGGAATTGCTATCATATAAAGACAGTAAATTGTAACCAAAACTTATGCAAGCTTAAGCAAATAAGCTACAGGTATTAATTGTATTAACTAATTCTTGTTACAACGTCGTCGAACGACCGACGCACTTTTGGCCGTTCTGCCGCCGGATCATCACCACGATATCCAAATGCTATTGCCGATACACTTCGTAGGTTTTTTTGACTTAACCCCAGAATTTCATCAAATTTATCGTGGTCAAAACCAGTCATAGGACCAGAATCTATACCAAGCAAAGCCGCTGCTTCTACCATCACTCCCAAAGCAATATATGTTTGGTTCTCTGCCCAAGTAGAGAAGTCCGAGTCACTAAGTGAACCTACAAAACCTGCAATTGTTGAATGAAGACCCTCTAGTTTTTCCTTAGGTGCGCCTGTTATTTTTGCAGTTCGGTCGACCCGCTCGCTAGCTATTTGTTCTTTTTTACCCTTACGGCTTGCTATAACAACAAAGTAAGGTGCGTCAATTACTTTGGCTTGCGGACTCGCCTCTTCAAATAGCCTCTTTCGTATTTTTTTGTTTTCGACAACTATAAATTGCCAAGGTTCTGTCCCAAATGAGCTTGGGGCTAATCTTGCGGCCTCAAGAATAGTGTCTATATCTTTGGCGTCTACTTTTTTGTTTGGGTTAAACTTTTGAACTGCGTAGCGCCAGTTCAGAGCATTAATAATTGTTTTATCCATATTATTTCTCCGGGTTACATGCTATACTTTGTGTAGTAAAGGAAGTATAGATGTAATACTATACTTTGTAAAGTATGAAATTACCTCTTAAATCATCTACTAAAATAGAGCCGCGTGACGGTTGTGTGGCTAACGCACTAGAAATTTTAGGCAACAAATGGACGGCTCTGATTATCCGCGACCTGACATCCGGTTCTAAGCGCTTTTGTGAGTTCGAACGTTCATTAAAAGGCATTAGCCCGCGCACGCTGTCTCAAAGATTAGACGATCTAACTTGCGCAGGGGTAGTAACCAAGCAGTCTTTTGCAGAAGTACCACCGCGAGTTGAGTATACACTCACGGATAAGGGTCGAGATTTAATCCCAATACTAAAACAAATGGCAGCCTGGGGCACCAAGTACAGTTAGTTATTCTTTGGCGCAAAGCCTAGGCAGGCAGAATTAATACAATAGTGCTTGCCGGTACTAGAATCGTCGGCGTCAAAAACGTGCCCTAGGTGACCACCACATTTTGCGCATTGTACCTCAGTACGACGCATACCCAAACTATTATCAGGTACCAGCTTTACCGCGTCGTTATGCGCTAATTCCGAAAAGCTAGGCCAACCGATTAGCCCCGGTGTACGAGAATCGTACTTTGCAGAGCTGCTAAAAAGCTCATTACCGCAAGCGACGCAAGTGTACATACCTGCCTCGGTATGATTAAGATATTTCCCGCTAAATGGCGCTTCTGTGCCCTTCTCTCGCAACACCCTGTATTGTTCGTCTGTAAGTTTTTTCTTCCAATCGCTATTTTTCATTTTGGTCATTAACATCTCCCCAATGCCACTCCGGCTTACCGCTTGTTTTGTAACAAATTAAACCAAGTATGGTTACTAGAACAAACATAACACCAAACCAAGGCAACGCCTTGTTAATATGAGTGCCCCTGTCTTTGGGTAGCATTTTTGTAGACGCGAGCACTAAAATAAACCAGATAATCAACGTTAACCAGCCTTGCCAGGTTTGAGGCATGCCCCAGCCATAGCCGTATCGTCTTTTACCAAACCAAGGCTGTTTCATATGCATATTGTAACTCTAAGACCCCAATATCAGAGATAGCAAAGCCATTCGAACATACAGTCCGTTTCTCATTTGGCGAAAATATGCCGCTCTCGGGTCGGCATCCACTTCTTGGGATATCTCGTTTACTCGGGGCAATGGATGCATGACTATCATGTTTTTGGGTGCTTTTCGCATGATAGACGGGTCGATTCGAAATAGGTTTTTTAACCGATCGTATTCTGATGAGTCTTCAAAGCGTTCTTTTTGAATACGAGTCGCATACAGCACGTCAGTCTTGTTTATCACCCCGTCAATAGATTCGTATTGCTCTTGTACTAGCACGTCAGCAAGTTGCTTTTGCAGAGTTGTCGGCATTTGCAGCTCGTTGGGAGCGACATAGTTAAGCTTAACGTCGTATGGACTAATGATCTCTGCGAGGGAATGAACTGTTCTGCCATACTTTAGATCCCCTACCATAGTGATAGTAAGCCCATTCAAACGGCCGCACTCTTTCTTTATGGTATATAGGTCAAGCAATGCCTGTGTTGGGTGTTCGCCTATTCCATCACCCGCATTCACAATTGGCACATCTGCTGCAGCAGCCGCCTCCTCCGCACTACCGACAACAGGATGCCGCAACGCGATGACATCTGCATATGATTGAAGCGTCCGAATAGTATCTGTTAGGTTCTCGCCTTTAATAACCGAGGAGTACTTAACATCATTTATCGGAATAAAGCCCCCGCCCAACCTTTGTATAGCTGCGGCAAAAGATGATGAAGTACGTGTCGATGCTTCATAAAATAGATTCGCCAGTATTTTGCCTTTTAAGGCGTCGGTACTGCCCTTATCGGCAACGATCTTCTCCATGTAGTCAGCCTGCTCGAACACAATATCGATATCTTCAATAGTAAACTGTCCAACCGCTAGAATGTCCTTACCTTTAAAATTCTTGTTCAATTTTTGCATATGACTCCTTTTTGCATTAAAAAACCGTCAGACAAGCTGACGGTTGTAAATCTCGTTTATAAATCCTAGCACGCTGCTCCTTTCTGGAGGCATGGTTACGCCCTAGAATTTAACTCTAGCAATAATTTTGTGCTGTGTCTATTTTTTGCCGACTTTGTTGCCAGCGCCAATTGTGCCTTTTTTAACACCTTTATCGATATCTTTAGTAATATCTAGCTTATCTAGATGTAAAGCCTTCACACCAAAGTAAACTACTGCTGCAATTGTTAGAAAACTTATGATGGTACTTAGAAAAGGCCCGTAGGCCAGTTTGTTAGCGCATTGACCAGCATTTTTAGCTAGACATACATACTTATCGTTCAGATTAACGCCGCCTGTGACTAGACCAATAATAGGGTTCAAAATGTTTGCTACCAAAGAATCAACCACGCTTTTTATGGCTGTACCTAATACCAGACCAACAGCTAGCCCAACTACACCCTGCTCACGAACAAACAGCATAAATCCTGTTAATTGTTTTCCAAAAATCTTTTCCATAACAGAGGTGATTATATGCCTACAAACGGTCGCTTGCAAGCATTAGAAGAATTTTGTGTACAGAGTGTACGCGCCGGATGACACCAGCAGGCTTACTAGAGTACCCCACGCGAGGTCTATAACTACAATCTTGAGCGGGAAACCTTTGAGTGTAGCGTAGTTGGTTAAATCATATGTCGCGTAAGTAACAAGCCCAAAGAGTGAGCCTGCGAAAGCTAAGTGGTTAGCACCACCACTTTTGATTGTCGGTGCAATAACAAAATACACCAGACCGACCAAGAAGATAAGGTAGAAAAGTACAGCTGCTGCCCATTTTACATCTTTAGTCATCAGGCTCTTGAGTTCGGTTGCGTAGAGGTTTTTGGCAATAGCACCCAGCCAAACGGCATCCAGAGCCACAAATAATCCCAATGCTATTCCGTACAGTGCTAAGTAGTTAATTTTCATACATACCCCTTTATTTATTCTTTGATTGTACTACTTTTTTTGCGCTAAATAGTTTTTACGAGCCTGACTATCGAGGCGTTCAATGGCATAACGTAACATGGTGCGAGGCATTTTGTGCGCGTTCTTATCTAGAAAATCACGCAGTACTGTTTCATCCTGCTTACCCACTTCGCGTAGCATCCAACCGGTCGCTTTATGAATGTAGTGATGTGTATCGGTCAAATTGTGCTCAGCCAACTCCAGCGTAGGCCCAAATTCACCCCGCTTGATGAACCCTCCAGCTGCCAGTGTGGCTATGCGTCGCTCCCAAATGTTATGACTTTTAGAAAGCGAACGTAAAATTGTTCGTTCTTTATCAAAAATGTAATCACCCACTATATAACTTGCCGAACTATCTACAAGATCCCAGTTGTCTACCCATTTGGTATTTTTTAGATATAAGTTATAGATTTGTTCTTTTGTTTTAGCATCGCCCTTTTGATACTGGGTTACCCAGATTAACAAGGCCGTTAGCCGTTCTTCGTGATAATCGGAATGCAAAAGTTGTGGCACTTCACTTGGCGATATATGTTTGTAATACTGTCTGGCAATTTGCCTTTGTTTTGGTACGGCCACACCCCAAAAATGGTCAGTCTGCCCAGGTTCAAATTTAAAAAACCAGGTCGAAGACTTTGCTCGAACTGGATCGGCCTGTGCCTGCAGTTTTATGCGAATCTGTTCGATACTACTCATCACATTGAGTCTGGCGCATGAATGCCAAGGAGATCTAGCCCAGAATTGAGCACACCAGCATATATTTTTACCAGCGCTAATCTTTGGTCTTGTCTCTCATCGCCCAATACCCGGTTTTGTTCGTAAAAACGGTTGAATACTTGTGCAAGCTTGTATAAATAAATACATATAAGGTGTGGCGCTAGCTCACCGGTGGCCCTGACTATAACATCAGAATATTCGGATAATTTAAGTGCCAAAATGCGTTCACCACTCTGCAAATCTATTGGTAATTGAGTGTCTTGTTCGCCTGCTTTAGCCAGGATGCTTTTGGCACGAGCATGGGCGTACTGCAGATATGGTCCGCTATTACCCTCAAGCGCGATCGATTCTTTGGGGTCATAAACCACATCACCACCGATGCGGTTTTTGGCAAAGGCATATTTGATTGC
>CAYXYR010000028.1:0-12269 GCA_964469435.1 uncultured Candidatus Saccharibacteria bacterium
TAGAAGTCCTTGTGGCGGTATTAATGCTCTTTGATCCACCGACAGGAGAATTTATGCCATAGTACACAGCTACCTTTGCTGCGTTGGTAGATACAAAATTAATAGTTGCGCCATCAATACTTGCGTTCGTGGTAGTAACTTCAGCAATGGTCGGAGCAGGGGCGGTTGTAAATGTTCGTTCTTGCGACTGTCCGGTGTTGCCGTCTTGGTCGGTCCACTTCGTTATGTAATAGTACGTAGTGCTAGGCTGCAAGTTTGTCAGTTGCACTTCGTGTGCGGCAGTTTGTGTAGCGTTACCCACTTCTGCAGGACTATACTGTCCAGAGGCTGTACCATATGCGACTTTCGAGTCACTAGCTCGATCGGTGAACCAATACACGGTTGCTTTTTTGGTGCTAATATTCTTGACCTTAGGTTGGTCAGTGTCAGAAGTCAATCGTGCTGGTTCGGTAAATCGCCCAGTCGGTGTTCGATTCACTTCGTTACTTGGCACACTGCAATTATTAGCGCTATCGCATGCCAAAACACGGTAATAGTACAGCACTTGTTGTAGCCCGCTATCAATAAAGCTTGTATTGCTCGACGATGTAGTTCCAACTTGGCTAAAGTTAACGTCGTCTATGGAACGCATAATCTTGTAGGCCGATACTCCCGAGCCGGGTAGAGTAGGGGCGTTCCACGATAAAGCGATCTTCCAAGTGCTTGTTGCACGAACCGATACATCGGAGCTATCGAGGTTACGTGGCGGACCAGGGGCAGTTGTGTTGGCAGTAAAATCAACCGAAGCAACATTCGCACTACTAAAGTTACCCGTTACATCTTTTGCCATGATGCGGAAGGTATTGGTGCCTTGTTGGGTTGCATAAGCACCCGCAGCAAGCTGGGTAATGCCTTTACCCGTCCAGTGGCAATTGGAACCATTGCTAGCAATGTCTTCGTTGACTGTCCAACAGTAATCTACATCCGGATCAGAACCAATAGAAAATGTTGGCTTATTCCAGCTAAACGAGAAACTATTGGCAGTATTGCTCGTTGGTGTAACGCTCAAGTTTTCGGGGGCACCGGGAGGTAACTGCGTAATAATAACCGTTTTATTGCCCACGAATGACCAGTTTCCTGCGTTATCAACGATGAATACATAAACACCGTTAGCTAAGCCGACCGCATCATCAAGTCGGGCTGCATCGGCTGCTACTGTCGAGAATTCACTATTACCAAAGGGGATCACATCGCTAGTGTCATTTATGTCGCCAGATGTATGCGCAAGGCCATAGAAATTTTTACTGCTTGGGTCGGTCGGATCACATCCCGAGAAGCCAAGTAGTAAGTTAGTCACACAATATTTGAAGCCTGCTACGCCAGAAGCATCGTCAGTTACGTAGGCAGGGCTATTTGATATCCATGTAACATTAAATATCTTGGAGTTCGTCCCAATAGGCGCATTAATGAGTGTGCCGGCAAACGGCGTGTTTGTGTCTATTTGAATGTTTACTGATGATGAACTGCCAGATATATTTCCGGCCGAATCGATTGTTTTAAGCACTAGGTAGTATCTGTGGCCGCTTTGCACATTGAGCGGCGTGCCAAACGAAGCGAGATCTATATTTGTACCATCGGTAATATACTGGCAAGCACCACCAGTATTTATGCCGTTGTAGTTTGGGTCGCTATAGACAGGCAAAATGCCAGACGTCGTAATTGGATCGGCTGTTTCATCCTCGCCGAGATATACACAATAGCCTGCTACACCGGCTTCGCCATTATCACTAGCCGCCGACCACGAAAAGTATGGCGTTGCTGTATTAGTCCAGCCAGCATTGCTCAATGGTAATCCTGTCGCACTACGCTTGATGGATAAGCCTGTTGCTACATTAGGCGCTTGATCATCTAGCAAATACTCCAAGCTAACCTCATTAACCTGTAGATCATTCACCGCATCGGCCGACAACTGCAGCCTATACTGCACATATTGTTTACCAAACGTAACACAAGAGGATGTGTTGATAGCGGACCCAGAAGCCATAATGTTACACGTATCAAAATCTGGTGCGTCACTCAAATCTGGCTGGTTACCATTGCGGACCTGGAGACCAACAAGACCCGTACCGCTGCTTTGTATAGTGGCATTTCCAAACATAATGCTCGTGCCGCCCAAGTCAAATATCGTCGAAGTGAGCCGACCAACCTTACCATCAAATGATTCCTCGAGCCCATAATTAACCGTTAGACTAGCACCTGTCTTATAAATTCGAGCATAGCTCATGTTCCACTTTGTATTCGTAAATGTACCCCCAACATAAATTGTTGGATTTAACGGTGTGCGGGTCATACCCGTTGTACCGGTAGTAAATTGCTGGAGGGTCGTCCAGTTATTGCTTTTATAATATTTTGCACCCGTGGCTGTAGGTTCAATAGCATAACGTACATACCAACCCTCGTTTCCATAATCTCCATTCGTAGAAAGGTCTACTGTAGTGGCTGAACCATCAAGAAAATCAACAGCCTGAACAGAAAACTTATCTGAAGACCCTTGGCAACTAAAATTAATACCATGATCGTCAACCGCATTGCTCCAGTCAATGACGTTGTACATGTTCGGACCGATAGTGGAACACGTATTATCGGCCGTACTACCAAGCGATACCACGTTCATGCCAAATTCAAAACGCTTTGGATCATCCCGAGATATCGGATCTGTTATAGGTGTCAAACCACCGTTGCCAGGAGATAATCCCGCTGAGTTATCGAAGTGAAGTGCGTTGCTACTAACCGTTATGGCGTCAACGATATTTCCATTCACATCCCACTTATTAGTATCGACGCTGCTACCTGGGAAATTATCGTAAAAATCAAATACATCACCCGGGCCACCATAACCATTTGCTGTTGGGTTACCGTAGTACATATACAAAGCGTTCACACCTTGACTAAGCACTGGCACTTTAACATATACATCAGTAGATACCCCGGTCTGGAAGTTATCGCCGGTGGTCCAATATAGTGGCGTGCCGTCAAAAAGTGTAAACCGCAAATCCCGAAAGTCGCTCTGCATGGCCGGCTCGTAATTAACAGTGAAGTACAGTTGGTAATCTGTGCGTGATTGGTCACTAGTAATATTGAGTTGTTGCCGATACGGCCAAGAGCTATCGCAGGTATTGGCGTCGATATTACACCAGTTACCAATAGTGCCGCTGTCGAGGGTTAATTGGCCTGGAGTGCTTGCGACCAGGTTTCGCTTTTCTGTATATTGCCCAGCGCTCCAATTACTTTGCGTAATAGTTGTAAAGGCAGCTAGGGCACTATTGGCATTGCCGAATAACAGTATTACAGATACGAATATCGCGCTAAATACGGTAACGAGCACAACACGCCGCATTGCACGTAATTGCGTGATTAGCGACTTTTTATTTGTGGTTGATTTATTTATTTTCTTCATTAGTTTTTCAACCCAAACGTATTACGAAGTGCATTGAGGATGATTGCGATTAAGCTATTCGATGCTCGTCCAATTATAGCGGTTTGCGCCTCACCAACGGAACTATTTTGCGATTTGTCTTGCGAAATTGGACGAACCTGGTAGATAGCAGAAGTGTTGAGATTAGCAATAACAATAGTATGATCAAATGTTAACCGTGTATCTTCGGGCGTTTTGTTAGTGATTGCTTCGAGTGTATTGCCTAATCCAAAGGCAACCTGGCTAGTGGCGAGTTCGTCGGTCTTCCATGTAACCACTATTTGGCCCTTCGCTTCAGTGCCGGTACCTCGAATTGAAACTTCAACATTTACATTACTAACTTTCGGTGGACGTGTATCTATGGAAGTACGGAATTTTTGCACTTCGCTGGTTGCCACATTACCTGCATCGTCAGTCGATATCGCAGTTAGCTCGTAATCAGAATCGTCGACAAGATTGGTAATTACCATCTCGTGATTCAGTGTTTTTGTGGAGTCGACCTTATTCGTTAACTGCCCATCCTTTGGCCCATAGCGAAGTTGCGTAGTTGTTGGAACGTTTGTGCTCCATGTCACTTTCTTTGTGCTGCTAGAAGCGCCGTCTTCAGTCTTTATTTGAAGGTTACTTATACGTGGACGAGCAGGAGTAGTAAAGCTATATATATTACCCTGATATTCATTACCATCGGGATCAAAACCATTCAATTTGAAGAAGTATTTTGTCCCATCGCTTAGGTCAGGAAGGGCAATTGCATACTGAGAGCTTTCCAGAGATGTATCGATGGTTTTAGCGGCGCCAAAAGACTCGCTCTTGCCGTAGTACATAGTAACTTTTGTGGAATTGAGTGAGGTAAAGTTGATAGTTGCCGAAGAAATAGTCAGCGCGGTGGGCGTAACCTCGCTAAATGATGGGCCGGGAAGGGTGGTAAAGCTTCGCTCTACCGATTGGCCGGTATTGCCGTCAGAATCTGTCCAACGAGCCACGAAATAATAGGTGGTTCCTGGTTCTAGGTTGGTAAGCGTTACCTCGTGATTAGTCGTTTGCGATGAGCTACCAATTTCTTGCGAATTATACCGGCCAGGCGATGTGCCGATAGCAATGCGTGAATCACTCTCTCGGTCGGTAAACCAAAAGACAGTTGCCTTGCGGGTAGTCACGTCTTTTACTTTTGGTTGGTCGGTATCAGCCGTCAGTCGCGGTGGTTCAGTGTAGCGGCCAGTGGGCCGTTTACTAACACTATTCGATGCAATACCGCAGTTATTGGCATTGTCGCAGGCCTGTACCTTGTAATAGTACGTCGTCTGGCTCAGCCCTGTATCGATAAAGCTGGTGTTGGATTGGGAAGTTGAACCAATGTCGCTAAACGACGCATTATCCGTGGAGCGTAGGATATGATACGTAGCAATCCCCGATCCCGGAGATGACGGGGGTGACCAACTAAGTGCCAACTTCCAGGTGCTAGTAGCACGAATTGATGCATCAGAAATATCGAGGTTCTGTGGTACACCAGGGGCAGTCGTATTGGCCGTAAAGTTGATGCTCGTGACCTTACTATTATCAAAGTTTCCTGCCTCATCTTTAGTGGCGATGTAGAAGGTATTACTGCCTTGACGAGTCGCATAAGGGCCTGCAGCCAATTGCGTGACACCAAGACCCGTCCAGGAACAATTACTGCCATCGGCAGCAATTGCAACGTTAACTGTCCAACAATAGTTAGCTTTGCTTGGGGCGCCAAACAGATTAGCCGGCTGCTGCCAGGTAAATGCAAAACTGTTGGCGGAATTAGAGCTTGGTGTTACCTGAAGATTAGCCGGGGCATCACTGGCAGTATACGAAATGATGAAAATGTTTATACCATTCACGTTATCGGTATAATTTCCGGCGTTATCAACTCCACGTATGGCGATAAAGTTAACATGCGCAATTTGATCATCCATTCGATCATAATCATCTGGCCCAAGCGTAAATGTTCCGGCAGAGTAGGGAATCGCATTACTAGCATCACTAAGCGAACCCTTGACGTGATCTGCACCAGCCCAGTTGGGGTCATCGGGGTTACAGCCCGTCAAACCGATAATCAGGTTAGTAATGCAGTATTTAAAGCCCGCTAAACCAGAGTCTGATTCGTTATAAGGTGAGGCGGCCAACCAACTAAACCGATAATTCTTCGTATTTGTTGCCGAGGGGAAAGAAGTCACCGTGCCGATCCACGGTGCTACGTTATCGTATTTAAAGCTTGCCGTTGCTGGGGGATCGGTCGTTACATTTCCTGCCTGGTCAAAGGAGAGCAAGCGAATATAGTACGTCTGCCCATGCACTAGAGCCAAGCTGCTAGCATTGGCATTGAAATTGGTATCGGCCGTAGCGTAATCACAGAGCCCGCCGGTATTTATAGGTGAACTTGTAGAAATAATGCCCTTGCCGTCAACAGTCGGATCTGCGCTTGAGTTAGTTCCAACATATACACAATAACCAGCCACCCCAGAGCCACCAGGGTTATCGTTGGCTGCAGTCCAGCTAAAGTATGGGGAAGTATTTGTCCATCCACCCGAACTTATAACACTGCCAGTGGAGCTTCTTTTAATTACTACACCGCTGGGTGCAGATGGGCTATCTACATCGTTACTATGTTCTATAGTTACGGATGTTACGGCTGCATCAAATGAACCGCCGTCCGATAGCACAATCTGGTACTGTACATATCGCTGGCCTACATGCATACAAGTTGAGCTACTAACAAGATCAGTATCCGACAATTGATTACAAGTACTAAAGTCGTCGGCACCGCTCATATTAATATCACTTGAGCTTCGTAATCGAACAGTTTGCGATCCACTTCCGTTATGCGAAAGCAGTACACGGTCATAAAAGGCCTTTGGCTCCATATCGATAACTGCCGAAGTTAGGGTACCAAGCCGACCACCTTGCCATTCTTTGATGCCGAATCGACTGCCAATTTGAGATGATGTTTTATATGTACCAGCGTTTTTAACGACCCAGCCATGATAATCACCAGCAAAACTAAATCCTACTTTATATTGCTGATTATTTGGGGTAAATAGTGGTAGCTGAGTAAATGTAGCTCCATAGTCGCTACTAACATACAGTTCGAAGCCTCCGGCAGCTTTTGTAACTTGTCTAATAGTTAAAAATCCGCCTTCGTTTGATTGAGGTACTGAATCTTGATTATAGTTTATAAAGACATCGTTTAAATGGGCTATATTTGCATTACCTACAATAATTTTGGCGTTACTACCACAACTAGCACCTGGTCCATAAACGCCATTGAAGTTTAGGGTAAAAGCATCTGGGTCGCCTGGATACTGGGCTGGGTTCCAAGCAAGCTTATTATAATTTCCGCCATAGTAACTGCCACAATCCGAAACGTCCGAGAAATCAATCTTATAATCGTATTCCACAACTCTATCTGTAGAGTTATCTTGCTGATCGTAAGGACTAATATTACCCATAAAACAACCGGTAGGCGCTATAGCCTCGCCATTCGAGAAGCTTACCTGGCCACTATTACAGCCCGTCCACCAGTAATCCTGAGGATTACTGTCGAAGTGATCGGTAAAGTCCATCGTCGAATCACGGTTACTTGTGCCAGTAGCATTATCATTACCGTAGTACATATAGAATGTATTCTGGCCTGGAGATAAGGTGGGTATTTTTACTAAAGCGTCAACAGACTGTCCGTTGTAATCATGCAAAATATAATGAGCGTAGTCACCGATACCGTCTTCGGTAGTGAACCGTAGATCAGGAAAACCCCAACCTGTCTGCATCTCAGGTTCGTGATTTATGTGTAGCTTAACCTGAAAATCATTTATTGCCTGGCCTTCGTTGCTGGTGACGGTGATCTTCTTTCGATATGCCCAGTCCGTATTACAATTCGTAGAAGCACACCATGCAGCCTGGTTTTGTGATCCAATGCTAACCCCTGAGTTTGTTGCATTCACATTATCGGCAGCAGCGTACTGTGTCGACGTATCAGTACCTACATTTCCAGACCAATCTGTCTGCTGATAGTTACCGAAAGCCTTGGCAACTTGGCCTCTACCTATTGGCAAAACAATTGCCATAACCAGCAACAATGCCATTAATCCTGCAAAAAAGCGCTTTTTGGCCGGCTGTAAATTCTTATAAATAGAAAGCCCTTTAGCAGATTGCTGCTTAATATTGCGCAACAAAGAAAGCAATAACTGCCTTATGTACCTAAAAGACCGCTTGCGTTTTGTCAATATTTCTACCCCTGATAATAGCTCAAGCTTTATGATAGCAAATAAAGCTCACGCTTGCACGCTTTTTTATGGCAAAGTTAGCTCAATGCCACCAGTTTGTTTGCTGGCTTGCTTGAGTAAAAATAAACTAGCTTTATGAGCAGGATCTACCATGCAAACAGCTACATAATGGTCAGTCAATCTTCGTTTTTCGCTTGCAGATAATTTAGGGTTATTTATCTGACCAAAATAACTGGTGGCTACGCTCTTGTTGTCGAAGAAATCTATATACCATTGCTTAGACGAATAGCCTTTATATTGTTTAAGAAGTTGATTACTTAGAGCGGTTAACCGATCTTTGTCTGTTGAATCAACATAAACAGCTATGCGCTGGCTGTTAATAGAAGCGGTCTTACTAACCGCAGGGTTAGAGGGTTTTTTAACGATTTCATAAGCCGGCAAAGATCCACTTGGCTTGTTGGCGGGAGGAGCCCCATTGGTAACTTGTGCTTTTGTGGTAACTTCGTTCTTGATGCTTCGCTGGTTATTGTGAAGCCAATAAACATATGTGCCTGAACCAAGAGATAAAACCATTAGAGCAGCACATATGGCTAAAAGTTGTTTTTTGGGAACATGCTTGTGTAGCATATGATGAATTTTTTTAGGCTTATAGAAACCGACCATCCCCATAGCAAACGCAATTAGCGCCACCGCAGCACAAAAAATAACAAAACCCCATACGAAAACACTATTCATGTAGCCTAAGCATAACAACGAACTACTAAACTCGGCAAGCCATAGCTGGTTTGCTATAGTACAAATGTGAGTCAACCAAAGATGTTTAGCGATGAACTTGAAGCCTGGCTCAAAAGCCCTGGCAAAAAAACGCTCGGGCAGCTCAATGATATATTTGGCGAAAAAACCTTCGCAGTAGCGCTTCTGCTTCTGTTGTTTCTTCCGGCACTACCGATACCTACGGGCGGGATAAGTCACGCTACCGAATTAATCGCCATGCTAATTTCGCTCGAGATGATTATTGGCATGCAATCTGTTTGGTTGCCGCACGCTTTGCTGCACAAATCTCTAAGCAATTCCACCAAAGACAAAGCCTTGCCATTTATATCAAAGCGTATTCGCTGGTTCGAGAAATATTCGAAACCTCGCTTGACAGGGTTGTTAGCTAATAGGCTATTCCGTTCGTTCTTAGGTTTTTGTACACTCGCATTCTGTCTGGGGGCATTTTTCGCGCCACCGTTCTCGGGGTTAGATACATTACCTTCGATGGGAGTAGTAGTGTTATCGCTCGGGATAATACTCGAGGACATCTACGTGTTGGCTGCCGGTATAGGCATCGGAATAACTGGCATTGCCATAAATATTGGCTTGGGCAGCGCAATCTTACAGCTTTTCCGCTAGGCTTGGGTTGCGATTTGTATTAACATAAGCAATAATATGCCAAAGAAAAATCTTTTTACTAAAACCGTCGAAGCCCCAGCGCAACTGCTAGAAAAGACTGTCGATACCGGCGAGAAGATTGCTGCAGCCATACCCACCGGCACAGCTAAGGACGTAGTCAAAAAAACTGGTGCGTATTGGCACATCTTGGGCCCAGGGCTAACCACCGGAGCCTCAGACGATGACCCTTCGGGTATCGCCACCTATTCGCAAACCGGTGCACAGTACGGCTTTCAGTTCTTGTGGTTAGCAATTTTTACTTTCCCCCTAATGGCCGTGGTACAAGAAATGTGTGCCCGTATTGGTCTGGTAACGGGCAGGGGGCTGGCTGGGAATATTCGAACTTATTTTTCTAAGCGGTTTTTGTACATTTGTACTCTATTACTATTTGCAGCTAACTCATTCAACATAGGTGCCGACCTCGGAGCTATGGCAAAAGGGGCCCAACTACTAAGACCTAGTATGAACTTTACACTTCTGGTTATTGGTTTCGCCCTAGTCAGCCTGCTAATGCAAGTATTTACTCCATACGAAAAATACGCTAAATACCTCAAGTGGCTCGCAATGGTACTGCTGGCCTATATTTTCTCGGCCATATTAGCGCATCTGGATTGGGCAGCAGTAGGCAAGGCATCAATATCACCACATCTGCATTTCCAAAAAGACCAGCTGTTATTGGTTTGTGCTGTCCTAGGCACTACCATTTCGCCATATTTATTTTTCTGGCAAACATCGCAGGAAATAGAGTCACAGATCAGTAAAGGCAAAACATCGATTGTGTCGCGTATGGGCGCAAAAAAGAGTGAAGTAAGGCACATGCGCATAGACGTCTGGAGCGGCATGTTCCTAAGCAACATTGTAATGTTCTTTATCATTGCTGCCTGTGGAGCTATTTTATATACCCACGGCATAACTAACATAACCAGTGCAGCACAAGCTGCCGAGGCCTTGCGACCTTTCGCAGGAGATGCCACTTACTTCTTATTTGCTGCCGGAATAATCGGCACCGGCCTGTTGGCCATACCAGTATTGGCCGGTTCTAGCTCGTATGCCATTGCCGAAAGCCTTGGCTGGCGTGGAGGCTTAAACAGCAAACTCAAACAAGCCTACGCTTTTTATGGGGTGATCATTATATCTTTGTTGGTTGGCTTGGGAATGAACTTTATAGGCATAGACCCAATAAAAGCACTGATTTATTCTGCAGTTGGCAACGGCATTGTTGCTCCGCTAATTTTGCTAACCATAGTCATAATTAGCAGCAACAAAAAGTACATGGGTGAATGGGTCAACAGGCCTTCGACAACGATTATTGGTTGGGGTGTAACCCTACTAATGGCGGCCGCCGGTATTGGCGCTATCTGGTCAATGATCGCCTAATTAGCATTTAGTTGTTATAGCATCTATTCATATCGTAAAGATTCGATCGGGTCTTTACGAGCAGCCCGTATAGCTGGCGTTATACCGAACACAATACCGACCAATATCGACACCAAAACAGCTGCCACCATGACTGGCCAGGTTATAACTGGCTTTAGATTAGTTGTAACACGAATAGCAAAGTTAGCAGCTAGCGATACAATAACGCCTAGTATTGCCCCTGTTAGAGTTAAGATAGTAGCCTCGGTCAAAAACTGACTTCGTATTTGGCGGTTTGTCGCACCGACAGCCTTACGTATACCTATCTCTCGGGTACGTTCACTAACCGACGCCAGCATAATGTTCATAATGCCCACACCACCTACAAGCAAAGATATGCCAGCAATGCCAGCAATAAACGAGGTTAGCAGATTCAAAAGACTACTTGTTACTGCCAGGTTTTCATCTGCCTTAAGTACGGTTATATCTTCTTGGCCTTTGTGATCTGCCACCAGATTATCAGACACTGCCTTAACCACCTCAGCTGTTTTATTTGATTGTGATGGCTTGGCTAGGACTTGAACTATCTGGATAGATCCACTATTGATATTTTTTGCGACTTGATAGGGGATTATTACAGCCTTGTTTAGATCAACATTTACCCCCAGCGGACTCTCGCCAAATTCTTCAAAAACACCGCGCACCACAAAATCTTCACCGCGTATTGACATGGTCATACCAATTGGCACATTCTCTTTGAACAATTGTTCGGCCACCCGCTTTCCAATAACCGCGACGTTGCGCTTAAGTTCTCCGGTAGTAAAGTAGCTGCCGAACTCAACCTTTTGCTGCAAAAGGTCGGGTAACTGTTCGTTACTAGCCAGAACTATACCGTCGTCATAAGACTGGTCGCCATATTTTATACCAGCTGTAAGCAAACCAACTGGGCTGGATAATTTAACGTTGTTAGTTTGAGCCACGGTCGATATATCTTTTTCGTTTAGGCTTCCACTACCAAAGCTATATGCATAGGCTGGGTTAACTTTTTGGATTGAGCCAGAGTTATCTCGTGTAACAATTTTGCCGGGGCGGACAGTAATTAGATCGGTACCTGAATGCTTGATCTGACCTAGTAACTGATGTTTGATGCCTTCACCCAGACTAACCGTAGTAACGACAGACACAACACCAACAATTATGCCAAACATGGTCATTATGCTTCGGAAACGAGCAGTTTTAAGTGACCTCAAGGCCATTTTGATATTGCCGTGGAAAAGCATCAGCCGCGCCTCCGCTTTTGGACTTTGCGCGTGGTATTGCTAGAAGAGGATCGCCTAGAACGGACTTTACCCTTGTCCGGCAGGGCAGTCATTAGTGCCGAAACACCAGCCCAGTCGTCTTCTTCGGTTTTGCTACGGCTAACCTTCATGGCACGCCGGGCCAGTGTAGGTATCTCGCCAACCTTGGTCTTCTGGTCGCGTATTATAGCTCCGTCGTGCATATAAACTACCCGATCAGCATAACGAGTAAGCTCTGGGTTGTGGGTGACCATTAGGATAGTGTTGCCAGTCTGATGAAGTTCGCTTAATAGTTCCATGACTATCAAGCTAGCAGCGCTGTCTAGGTTGCCGGTTGGTTCGTCGGCAATGATTATTGATGGTTCATTAACTAAAGCCCGAGCTATGGCCACACGCTGTACCTGCCCACCACTAAGTTGTCGAGGCATAAAATATGCTCGGTCGGTAAGGCCAACGCGGTCTAGCATAGCCAATGCCCGCCTA
>CAYXYR010000029.1:0-9353 GCA_964469435.1 uncultured Candidatus Saccharibacteria bacterium
GAGCAAACTTTTTAGGTGGTTTGTGGTAAATGCCGGCAATACTCCCCTACAGAAGAGGTATCAGTATTCAACTATTTACAGACACAACGAGTCGCAAAATATACATTGTGCGACGTCTAGTCTATGTACCATTTAGTTGCTCTATTCCACTTAGTTCCAGCGTTCCTGGCCAGTTTTGTTCCTGCAATTTTTGCAATTATTTTGCTTCCCTGCGTTGTTGAGCATCGACGCTTTATGGCCATAGTTATATTGTACTTTTATAACCAATATCTAAATTATATATGTTCGTAAAACGTTCGTATTAGATATTTTGGTTCTTTGTTGTGGTATCAGCAGGAATTACTCGGCGATAGTGTAGGTGGCTTTAGCAACGCGCTTGAACTGGTTTTTGCCCTGCAGGTTCAATAGAATGGTGGTTTCTTTTACCTGGCGGCTTTTGAGGACGCGCTTGACGATTTCGTCGCGGTGGAGTGGTTCCCCTGCCTTTTTAAGGACTTCAGTGATAATATCGGCTACTGTACCTTTTTCGTAACCCCATTCCTTAAGAGCGTAGATACCGCGGCCAATTAGTACAAATCGACCATCTTTGATGAGCTCGTTATGAATAGCCTGGGTAGTAACGTCTTTGCGCTTGAATGAGCTGTCTTTGATAGCTTCGGCAATTTCATTGAAGTGTAGTGGCTTGCCGTTATCGTGCAAAATAACGTAGATTTTGTCGCGAATGTTTTTGGGGTTGACCATAGGCCACTTAACTAGGCCCCAGCGGTTGTTTAGGGTAGCTATATGCTTGCTTACGCTTGCTAGAGCGGCTGTATGGTTAGTATCGGTGCTCTTGACCCCGGCAGCTACTTCGTCGATGCTGGTTGGTTTGCCAATGGCCTTGATAGCATCAATAATCTTGGCAACACGGTCTTTGAGTTGCTTTTCGTCGTGTGCATCTAGGATGGCAATAGCGTGGAAGTAGTGATCGTTATCATCGACTACAACAAGCTTGGGGCACAAAGTAGCCAAGAAGGACACACGGGCTTGATCTAGCTTATCGTTGCTGCCGGTTAGTGCTATAGATAGTTCACTCACGCGAGCAACGTTACCACGAGCTTGCAGTTCGCTCAAAAAGCGCTTCTCTACTTCGGCAATGTGGGGTAGGTCCTTAGCAGACGCCTTAAGCTTGGTCACAACAGCTTTTTCGAGCTGACGAACACGCTCTCGGGTTATGCCCAGCAATTCACCAATTTGTTCCAAAGTTTCTTTGCGGTCAAATAGCCCAAAACGGCGCGAAACAATCTCGCGCTCTCTGCCCCGCTCGATTACATCTAGGATGTCCTCGACCATTCGCTCTACTTCGGCTTTGGTTGTTGCTTCTGCCATAAAATTACTTCCTATCCATCAGATGACTGATTACGTTAGTAAAATTGTAAAACAAATGTACTAAAAAGTCAACACTATTGTCTTATGACTATATTTTAGCAGTTAGTAGCCAAGTTTGCATAAAAAGTATATGTCAATATTACTGCAGTATGTTCTATGAATAGATACAAATATGTGGATAAATCTATTGAATTTTGGGGCTTTACTTCTTGGCTCGTCGATTAAAACGGCCCTTCTTTTCGGGCGCCTCGGCCAGAATTTTGAGCGCTTGAGCGTGGGTTATCTTCTTGGGATCAGTATCTTTAGGGACTTTAGCGTTCTTTTTGCCATCTGTGATGTATGGTCCATAACGGCCGTTCAGTACTTGTACGCCATCGTCAAAGGTGGCGATGTGCTTTTCGGCTTCGGCCTTGAGCTTGGCTGCATAAAGGCTGCGGGCTGTTTTTTCGGTAATGGTTAACGGGTCTTCGTCTTTAATAGATACAAATAGCTTGTCTACCTGTATGTATGGACCAAAGCGACCGATGTTGGCCTTGATGTCTTTGCCGTCGGCAGTCGTACCTACCAGGCGTGGCAACTTGTACATTTCTAGAGCCTGTTCTAGCGTGACGGTTTCGAGCCTAGTGCCAGCTGGTAGTGGCGCAAAGCGTGGTTTTTCTTCTTTGCCATCGGCAGTTTTGGGTTCGGTATCTCCCAGCTGTAGCATTGGGCCATAGCGACCAAAACGCGCGAATACCATCTTGCCAGTTTTAGGGTCTTTGCCGACTTCGCGGGCTTGGGCTACATCGCTGCGTTTAATGCCGCCAGATTGTTCGATTAGCTTATGAAATGGAGTATAAAAATGTTCCAGCATTTTGTTGCGCTCTAGTTTGCCATCGGCAATGCGGTCGAATTCTTCTTCTACCTCAGCCGTGAATCCATAGTCCACCACTTGGTCGAAGTATTCGCTCAAAAAGTCGGTCAATACTTCACCGCCAGGGGTTGGCACCAGCTTGCCTCGATCGGAGCCAGTTTTTTCTTGCTCGATGCTACGCTGGACTTTATTGTCGCCTAGAGTTAATACGACTACATCACGCGGTGCACCCTCGTTCTCACCCTTTACAGCATAGCCGCGTACCTGCACGGTGTTAATAATGGTGGCATAGGTGCTTGGTCGGCCAATACCCAGCTCTTCCAACTTCTTCACAAGACTACCTTCTGTGTAGCGGGCCGGTGGTCGGGCGAATACCTGGCGAGCACTGGCAGATTGTAGGTTAAGGGTCTCCCCACTCTTTACTGGAGGTAAAATGTCGTCTTCTTTTTTGTTGGTGCCGTATACCTTTAGAAAACCATCAAAAATAATTACCTCACCTTTAGCCTCAAAAACTTCTTTGGCGGAAGATATTGTTACGGTAATAGTGGTTTTTTCTAGCTTGGCCGGAGCCATCTGACTGGCAAGTGTTCTATTGCGGATAAGGGTATAGAGTTTTTGATCGTAACTGTCGCTACTGGCCTTTTCGCGCGCTACATCGGTAGGGCGAATGGCCTCGTGAGCCTCTTGAGCACTGGCAGACTTGGTCTTGAACGTACGGAAATGGTAGTAATCTTTACCATACTGACTCTGTATGTAATCGCTCATCTGCGCCAAGGCTTGTTTACTTAGGTTGACTGAATCTGTACGCATATAGGTGATTTTTCCGTCTTGGTACAGCTTTTGAGCGGCGCTCATCGTGGCTTTGGCGCTGAATCCTAGTCGGCTGTTGGCCTCTTGCTGTAATGTGCTAGTAGTGAAAGGGGGCGCAGGGTTACGTGTGCCTGGGGTGGTTACTACGTTTGATACGCTGAATTTTGCCCCAATCAGGCTTTCGAGGAACTTTTGGGCAGCCGCTTCGCTATCGAACCGCTTTGGCAGCTCGGCTTTGACTGTATCTTTACCTACTTTGAATATAGCTACTACCTTAAATGAGGCCGAGCCTTCAAACTTGAGTATCTCTCGCTCCCGTTCAACCAATAGCCGAACGGCCGGTGACTGTACGCGCCCGGCTGATTTACCGCCAGGTACTTTTTGCCAAACAACAGGTGATAATTCGAAGCCTACAATTCTGTCTAGTATCTGCCTGGCCTGTTGGGCTTCGACTAACTGCATGTCCACAGTGCGCGGATTTTGTATGGCTTCCTCGATGGCGCCTTTTGTAATTTCGTGAAACACGATACGATTGGTCTTTTTGGGATCTAGCTTAAGGACTTCGCACAAGTGCCAAGCAATTGCCTCTCCTTCGCGGTCTTCATCGGTTGCTAGCCATACAGTGCTGGCAGATTTTACAGCTTTTTTGAGTTCAGAAATGATCTTTTTCTTGTCGGGGTCAACTTCGTATGTAGCCACAAAGCCACCCTTAATATCTATTGCCTCTTTGCCGTCTTTGGTCTTTTTGGCAATAGAGCGAATATGCCCAACGCTGGACATAACCTTAAAGTCTTTACCGAGGTATTTCTCGATAGTTTTGGCTTTGGCAGGACTCTCTACTATTACTAAGTTTTTCGACATATTGCTTAAGTATAACGATTATTTATTTAATCCAAAGCGCTACACTACGCGATTTTTGTTCCGGGCGCAAGTTTTTTAAATATTTTCTAAGTTCGCTGCCAATTTGGGCCAACCCGTTGGATGTGGCCATTTATTTCGAGCATGGTAAGCGCTTGGATTACTTCCGAGCTACTCCAAATAGTCTGTTGAGCTAACGCTTCTTCGGTGGTGACCGATCTACCCAGCAAGTCATATATATCTGCTTGAGTTTGGCTAGCAAAGCTAGGACGTTTAGTATCATTTGTTTTAATTGGTTCAATAGGTAGTGCTTCAAATATATCTCTGGCTGATGTTATGGGAGTGGCGTCAGTCTTAATAAGGTTGTTAGTTCCTTCGCTATTTGGGCTATTGATATTGCCAGGTACGGCCATGACTTCTATGCCCTGCTCTAAGGCAAACTCGGCGGTGTGCAAGCTGCCGCTTTTTGCAGCAGCCTCGGTAATAATTACGGCCTGGCTCAGTGCGGCGATTATCCTGTTTCGGGCAATAAATTGATACTTTTGAGGCTGCTGGTTATCGCTCGGGTATTCGCTAATTAGGGCGCCACCAGACTGTAAAATTTGTCTGGCCAGGTTGGTATGAGCAGCCGGGTATATTTTACCCAGGCCCGATGGTAAGACGGCTATGGTTTTCCCGCCTGCTTTTACTGCGGCCGCATGGGCAACAGAATCTACTCCTAGTGCTAAACCGCTAACAATTACTACGTCCTGGTTGGCTAATTCGGTAGCAAGTTTTTCGGTTACGAAACGGCCATACGGGCTGACTTTTCGGCTGCCAACTATGGCTACAAGGGGTTTTTCTAGCAAAGATAAAAAATCATCGCCCAGATAATTAAGTTCGTTTACGGGCTGCGCTAACAGAGATAAATTCTCAAGACGCTTATTTTTATCGGGAGACACTTTTTTGATAATCATACAAAATTGTATTTAAGTATTGACATAATGTCATCTATTTGCTAAAATTGCAATCTGTAAATTCCGCTTAAGCGGATTTACGCACCTTCTACCCCAAATTCTAACTATTGTTAGATTGTTTTAGAGCGTCGGACTAATAAGTTGTTACCCTCCACTTACTTCTCTACGCTGCCCCGGCTTGCCGGAACAGCAGCGCTCTAGAACAAACTAACCCCTTTAACTACCGCTCCGTTGTTCTGGCTTGCCAGAGTGGCAGGAGCTCCCCGTTTTCAAGGTGAGTACGTCAGTATGGCCGTTCGCGGCCGGCGCGAGTCTTTAAGGAGTTTTGGACTTCGACGCTTCACCGGGGTGGGTTGAAGGGTATTTTTTGGAGATAACCCTACGACGGTTGTCTCCCGCAATCGGCCTGCAGCGGTGCCCACCCCCTCTGTAGGCCGTTTGCGTTTATTACTGATACAATTCTAGCTATGGATATAGATAAAGAGGCAGGTAAATTCAGTTTTACACCAGACGAAACCAGAATTGTTGCTATGGACGAATGCGACGTTGCAGCCTCTGGGGCAGTACTAGGGTTGTTAGTTGAGCTTCGTAACGCTGCAAACGGTGCCGATATTACCCACTTGCCAACTCCGCAAGACCGCCGAACATTTATTGAGCAAAATGCCGCCCGAATTGGTTTGATTGACGGCATGATTGAATTTATAACCCCGTATGCTAATGAGCAGTTGCATTTGGAAGCCGAACGGTTTTTAGACGAACAATAAATACTAGATCAAAAAGCTACGGGTTTCGGCCGCTAGCTGGCCTCCAAACACATATTCGGTAAGTATGGCTGTTGTTTCGCGAGTTAGGTCAGTAAGTTGTTGCTGCTCTTCTTTGCTGAAAGGTTTTAATACAAAGTCTTTCTCGTCGTTCTTGATTCGCTGCTGGCTATTCACACCTATCCGTATGCGTCCAAAGTTTTCGCCACAGTGCTGAACTATAGATTTAAGTCCGTTATGGCCGGCAGTTCCTCCGCCCGTTCGAGTGCGGATTTGCCCAAATTCAATGTCTAACTCATCATGAACAACGACTACATTACTTATATCTAGCTTATAAAAGCTCAAGGTCGCCTGTACGGCCTCCCCGCTCAAATTCATAAATGTACTAGGCTTGATGGCTAAAACGCGAGTAGAGCCTAGCGTGGCGCTTGTGAGGGCACATTTTAGGTCTTTCTTAGTTACCCATGGCCCAAACTCTTCGTTGCCGGCTACAAACGCGTCTAGGCAGTAAAAGCCAATGTTGTGCCGGGTGCCGTCGTAGTCTTTACCAGGGTTACCCAGACCGACCAAAAGTACAGTTTTTTGCCCGCCTATGGTGTATAACGGCGCATGGCTACTAGTTTGCGTTGGCTTCTTACTAAATAATCCCATTGGCACCTAGTATGCCCTAAACTACCTAGATGTTAAAGGTTGCACCCTGCGAGAATCTCGCAGGGTGCTTTTAATTGTTAGTTGCCGGCTATTTTATGTTCTTCGGTACATGCTATCGAGCCAACGGCAACGGCATGTTGATCTTCGACTTTGTATTTACCACTACAGACTTGATCAGGGTACTCTGCGCTGTCGATGTGGAAAACAAATGTGTCCTTCTCGTCATCGAGTACTAAATGACCTAAGCCTTTATAGGTTGGAGTTAGCTGTTCCCGCAACTGCTCGTTGTGGGCCTGAACTTCTTCAACCCGATCGCCACTACGATCTACCAATACGTGAATAAGATTCCCTAAGTTAAGCCCAAGTGCAAAACCCATCATGACTGGACCAACTAAAGATTCTCTACCTCTACTCATATAAAATACGCCTCCTTAATGCGCATGAGCTTAAGTTTTCGCCTTAGTCTGCGATTGCTTATTCTCGAACGCGGAGGCGCCTTGGTTTTCCTAGGCCGCTTCGGCTTTGTTGCAATGCCATTGTCGGTGTTCGTCTCGAGACACTGTATGCTCGATAACGATCAAGGTCGGTTATCGTCGACCTCACGTAATTAACATTATAGGACAAAAGTAGTATTTGTCAAGTAGCCTATTCTGTTGGCTTGGTGCCGTGCTTGTGGGTAACGTGTTTCTCGATGAACCACAGCTGTACTGGCGTACCAGTGTAGTCATAGTCTTCGCGCAGTTTGCGTTCCATGAAGCGTCGATAACTCCAATGAAGATACTTGGTGTGAGCTCCAAAAATCTTAAAAGCCGGGATGGGGTTGTCGTCTTCCTGGGTCATATAGTTGAGTTTTGGACTGCGGTTCTTTAGCCCAGCTGGCGGGTGACTATTGACGACTTTGCGCAGCCAACGGTTGATCTCGGCAGTTGGGATGCGCAAGCCACGTCGCTTGTCTATCTCGGTGGCCAGCTCAAAAATTTTAGCTACGTTCTGACCAGTCACAGAGCTAGTAACGATTAGTGGTGCCCAGGGCACAAAGTCAAAGGTGTGTTTGATCTGCGCGGCTAGCTCATCACGGCTAAAAGGTGATTTATCATCCAGGCTGTCCCACTTACTAATGACTAGTATCAAGCCTTTGCCGGCCTCTTTGATCATACCAGCGATTTTTTGGTCGAGCTGGACATTGAGTTCGTTCACGTCCATAAGTAGCAAACAGATATCTGCTTGTTCTATGGCGCTTAAAGAGCGGATGACACTGAATTTCTCGATGCCCACTTCTATCTTTCCGCTACGACGGATGCCAGCGGTATCGAGTATTTCGATTTCGCGGCCATTGAATCGTACGGTTGCTCGGTTGATGTCTCGAGTGGTCCCTGCCCGGTCGGCTACAATAGCTTGTTGTTTTTTGGCTAGAGTATTGAATAGTTGAGACTTGCCTACGTTAGGGCGACCCAATATAGCTAGGCGCAGACGGTCATCATCCTCATTTACGGTGGCCTTAGGTATGATATCCGTAAGCTCATCCAACACATCTTCGATGCCATAGTTTTGCAAAGCGCTCGTCATGAACACTGGCTTGATGCCCAGGCGCAAAAATTCTTCGGGCAAAGCCTTAGGAGCTTTGTCGAACTTGTTTACCAGTAGGAACACTGGCTTTTTGCTCTTGAGGGCTATTTTGGCAACTCGCCGGTCTTCTTCGCTGATGGCGGCAGTAGCTTCGATTACTACCCATATGACGTCGGCACTATCGGCGGCCTGCAGAATTTGTTCTTGAATAGTGAACTCGAAGTCGTCTTCTGGGTCTTTGATGCCAGCCGTATCGACTAGCCAAAAATCCTGATCGTTATAACTGGCTTTGGCCATAATACTGTCACGAGTGGTACCGGCCTCGTTGGCCACGATGGCTTCGCGCCGTCGCAAGATAGCATTAAATAAGCTGGACTTGCCGACATTGGCACGCCCGACAATGGCTACAATAGGAACTCGCTTACTCATTGTGGCATATTTTACCACAAAATACCTCTGTTGACTAGCTGATTCCGTGTGGTACGAACGATAAGACCTGATCGCCGATTCGCGCTATGCGTTCCGGTTTGAGCTGGAGGTACCTTTGATAGTCGGCAAAGGCCTTCAGCATATGCAGCCCTGCTTCGTAAGGCAAAGCAGTAATTAGGCGATTAGTGAATTTAACATCTTTACGGCCAGCAAAAGGATTGGCTTCGAGCTGACCATCGATGCTGGCCGGTGCAACTTCAAAATAGTCATCCATGTGATCGTAATTTAGATGTATACCTTGCTGGGATTCCAGGCCGCTGCGTGCTGCGTCTTGAATTTTGACACGAGCTTCGGAATAGCGAGCCAGCTCATGGTGTTCCTGAAAATAATAGTCGATTTCCCAGACAGCGGTCTTGCCAAGCCACAAAGAGCTGGCATGCCAAGAGTAGCCTTGATCTCTGCCAATTAATGGAAAAACTTCTAGGTCTAGTGCGTTAGCAAAACCCGTGCCAATTTCGGTATGGGCTATGCAGTTGCCACCCTCTAGATTTATGGCGTTTACTGCCCGGCTAATGCCTGGTTTCTTGGGGTCATCGCCTGTTAATATTGTGTCAACCGTTCGTGAGAGTGCTCTAGCGAGTAGATAATCTCGCTCCCAATCAGCTTCGTAAAAATGGAAACTTTCGGCTAGCTCGGCCAGATCTTCGGGTATGTTGCTCGGAGCCCAAGCTTCGCCGGGGTGATAAGTTTCGATGGTCGTGTCTAATATAGCCATGTTGGTGGTTGTATGTATTAAAGCCGGGCAATTTTAAGCGCGACAAAACTGCTATTATATAACTTATAAGACTATAAAGCAAGATGTCGATTATCTATCGGAGTCGATGTTTTCGTATTGGCCCAAAGCTAAATCATTAAGTCGATATGGGCCAAAAACGGTTCGGTGTAATGTGGCAACTTTGTATCCCAAAGCCTCAAAAGTACGACGTATTTGCCGGTTGCGGCCTTCGTGCATGGTGACCTGCCAAGACCGTTCAGAATCGAGCTTCGTTAGTTGGAATCGACTTAGGCCATCGTTTAGTTGTATGCCTTGGTCGGCGATCA
>CAYXYR010000029.1:9453-12246 GCA_964469435.1 uncultured Candidatus Saccharibacteria bacterium
TAGCTTACCGTCTAACATAACCGTATCTTCTGTGGTCACGTCTTGGCCTGTTTGAGGCGCTGATTGGTTGACGGTTACGCGACCACTGGCAATTGCCTCGTCAGCCGCCCGCCTAGATAGGCCACTGGCTAAAGCGACAAATTTATTAACTCTCATAGGGTAATGTTACGGTTTTGGAGCTTACTGTGCAACTGGGGGTGTAGGCGGTGCGGCCGGAGGTGGTGTTGGCACATCTGTGTCGATCTGCATAACCTCGCCTACTACGGCTGTAGGGGCTTCGGGCGCTGGGGATGCAGGCGGAGCTGGTGGTGCGGCTGGTGTTTCGGATGTTGCTGCCGAGGCGTCAGCCGGAGCTGTAGGGGCTTCGGGCGCTGGTGTAGGGGTAGTGGCCGCAGTGTTTGCTTCTTCCTTGGCTAATAGCTCTTGAAGTCGACTGCCGGGATTGGACAGATCATTAATTGGGCTGATGACTTTGGAATGTACCGATGTTTTAGGGTGATCACCAGGAGTTATGGTATTGGTGCGCTCACCCGACGGCTGTTCGCTGCTCGCATCTGGTGCGGGCGCTGGGGTTACGGCTGCTACTGCACTGTCCAGTACTTGCTCGTTGTTAGCCGGAGCTGTTGGTGCTGCGGCTGGTGGTGTAGCTGCGGGGGGTTCAACTGTGGTTACGTTGGTTGCCCCGTTAATTATGTTGTTTACCTGGGCGGCAACATCTGCAGGAGTGCCCACAGGGCTGGCGGTTACGGCTGCGGCTGGTGGAGATGCAACTGGGTTCGTGCTTGCCGGAGCAACAGGTGCCGGGCTGACGGGCGCTGGTGTAACGGCCGGAGCCGCGGGTAATACTGGCGCAGCTACTGGTCCGCTACCGCCATCGCTTTCGAGTACTTCTTTGGCAGCTTTGGCAACGTCTTCTAAAGTAACCTGAGATTTTACTAAGTATCTGTCTGCTCCAAGCTTCCCAGCTCGTTCCTTGTCCTCAGTTTGGCTGAGGGCGGTCATCATTATCACTTTGGTATTCTTTGTTTCTGGAGTGCTGCGCAAAATGTCCAGCATGTCGAAACCACTGATTTTGGGCATCATGATGTCACTGATGATTAGATCTGGCTTTTCTTTAACCGCCAAAGCTAAGGCTTCTTCGCCGTCTTTGGCAGCCACAATTTCGTAGCCTTCAGCTAGCAGCCTGGCGCCATATATCTCGCGCAGGTTGTTATCGTCTTCGACTAGCATTATCTTGGCCATCAGTGTTCCTTACATATCATGCTTATGTTAGTGCTATTGTATCATGCCGTAGCAGTTGGTTGTACCCCTGTTTGTTTTGCTTTCTCTGCATCTTTCTCGGATACGGTTTCGGCGGGTACTCGTGGCAAGTTGATATAGAACGTACTGCCTTTGGTGACTTCGCTTTCTACCCAAATGCGGCCGTTATATAGCTCGATAATCTTGCGTGAAATAAACAAGCCCAGACCGGTGCCGCCAATGGTCCGGGTGGCGCTGTTGTCTATGCGGTAAAACTTCTGGAACAAATGAGGTATGTCTTCTGGAGCTATACCGCCACCAGTGTCGCGGACGTACATTTGTACCACCTCTTTATCACCTGTGAGCCCCAAAGAAATAGTGCCTTTTTGGGTGAACTTAACAGCATTGTCGAACAAGTTAGTAATAACTTCGCGTAAGCGTTCTGGGTCGGCGTAGACATAGTACAGTGGCTGCACAACACGTTTACTCCCAGGCGTATCGGGCGAGACGACATTACCAGAGTTGCCTACTACGTACTCTATATTTAGGCTTTTCTTTTGGGCGCTAAATCGCAAGTCTTCGACCAATCGCTCTAGGTAGGTGCTCATCTCGATTATCTCGGGGTGATTGCTCAAACGACCATCTTCCGCTTTGGCACTGGTTAGAAGATCTTGAAATAGCTGGCCAAGGTGTTGGGTAGATTCATGCGCTTTCTTTAGATATTCACGGGCACGTAAGTCTATGCGACTAACTTTTTCGTTTAGGGCCAGCGCTAAGTACCCTTCTATGGCAGCGACGGGTGTACGCATTTCGTGGCTAGCGGTGCTAATGAATTCGGCTCTTTGGCGTTCTTCTTGGCGCTCTTCGCTAACATCGCTAAATATTGCCACTATACCGCTAACACGTTGGTTTTGGTCCATTAGTGGTGACACACTAAGGTTGATGCTTAGGGTTTTGTTTGATTTTGTGGTTAGTTGGGCATTGTTGTCGCGTGTATTCTTACCAGTCATGAGTACGCGGTTTAGGGGGTTCTGATCGTCGCTAAAGGGCTGGCCTTTGGCATCTAGCAATTTCAGGACGGCGGTATGCGATAGTCCAGTGGCTTCTTCTTGAGCCCAGCCAATGGTTCGGGCTCCTGCTGGGTTGATGAGTCGAATCACCTTTTGGTCGTCCACTACTACTACCCCATCACCGATGGCGTTTAGTATGATGTCGGATTGTGATTTCTCTTCTTCTAGACGACGATTCAACCAGCTGTTGCTAACCCCTTGCCCGTTGGTCGTGGTTGGGTGAATATAGCGCCAAATAAATACTGCTGCCGTAGCGGCGACTAACACAATTAGACCGATCCCGCCCAAGAATAAAACCGTACCCATGTAATCCGTTTATGTTTACTGACTGATATTATGGTTTGTCTAACCTATTTATGCAAGGTGTTTAGCTGTGGACGTCTATCTGTTAATGTGGTAAGATTTACCGGTTATTTACGGCCCCTTCGTCTAGCGGTTTAGGATATCTGGTTCTCATCCAGAAGATCGCGGGTTCGAATCCCGC
>CAYXYR010000030.1:0-2580 GCA_964469435.1 uncultured Candidatus Saccharibacteria bacterium
GCTTGGCGCTGACTGTCATCAAAGTAAGCTGGCACAGTAATAACCGCTTCAGTAACCTTGTCGCCAAGAAAAGCTTCGGCATCAGCCTTGAGCTTGCCCAGGACCATAGCACTGATTTCTTCTGCGCTATATTCCTTATCGCCCATCTTTACCTTAACGGAGTTGCCGCTCTTGACCATTTCGTAGCCCATTAGCTTGATGTCGCGTTGGACCTCTTTATCCTCCCAACGGCGGCCGATTAGACGCTTTACTTCATACACAGTGTTTTTGCTGTTTGTTACCTGCTGGCGCCGAGCAACCTGGCCAACCAGGCGTTCGCCATTCTTATTTAGAGCTACCACACTTGGTGTGGTTCGTGCACCTTCGCTGTTGGCAATAATCTCTGGTTTACCAGATTGCATCACCGCCATTGCGCTGTTAGTTGTACCTAAGTCTATACCAATAATTTTACCCATGAATAGTTCTCCTTTTTAGCAGTTACTTGTTTAGAGTGCTAATGTAATTGTAGCATACAAAAATTGGCACTCACATGTCAAGAGTGCTAATTAATTAACCTGTTTTCAGCGGGCCGGGAATTGCGGGCAGTCGGTGCGGCCACCATTTGTTGGCAAGCCGGTTATATAAAAGGCCGTATTAAGCCTATTTGCTATAGAATCATTGCAAATCTGATTAGTTCTAGCCACTGTTAAGTGGGACGGCTGAGTTATGTCTATTTCACTTGCAGGATAGTCTTGGCCATTACCGGCATCACCGTCAGGATATTCGGCAATCCAAACAGCTTTGTTCTTTTTAGAAAATGCTACTGTCGAGTCAAAATCACCACTCGGACCACCCGGCCCAGTACCATTAATCGTAATACATTCATCGAAAGCCCAGCACTCTTCGTCGAGCATCCAGTCGAAATCATTAGCTAGATCGTGGGCTTGTTCGTGATCGTCTTTTAGTCCAATACTTATGCCAATCTCGTGAGCCCAAGATGCAACTGCTTTGTTATATGCCAGTTGGTGAGCATATGTCAGCGGGAATCCGGGGCTATTAGTATAATTGACCATCTCGTCGGGCTCGATTGAGTCAAAGCCCTTGTCTTTACACATCTGGATACGGGCTTTCATTATTGGGGCCAAAATATCGATTCGTCTAATATCTAGCCACCGGTTTGCTTGACCACCACTATTCCAACCCTTATCAACCGACCCAAGCACATTCACGCCGGCATATTGTGGATCGCCAGTATAAGCGATGCCGTAGTTCTGTACACCCGGGAACTTGGAATCATCTGGTCGCCCAGCCTCCCAAACACCGGTATCTATGTAACAAATAACTTTTTTGCCTTTATTATGCAGCGCTTGAACCGTAGCCGCGCTATTGGTAAAACCCTCTATATCATACACATCCGCTTCGGGAATAGTCTGACCAATAAGATTTTTGGTCTGTAAAAAATTGAGATTGATGGCATCACCCAATATCCACCCCAGCTTGAGTGGCTTATCGGCGGTGGGCTTCCATAACCCTGTAGGTGATGTTGGCGCCCTAAACTTAACTGCCGCACCTGCAGAAGCGTTCGAAGAGCTAAAAGAAGTTGCGTTAGTATTTATCCTGCCAGACTCCGCCTGAGTAGCAACTGTACTAGTTGCAGCATGGCCAGCCGTAAGCAAAACTACACCTAGAACAGCTACCAAAACTGCGATTAATATTTGTGGTGACAATTTAGTACCACCTAGTAGATCTCGCGATTTGCGATTACTCACCATCTTCCTCATTTATCCTGACTAGCTTGCTGGGTTACTTGGCTTGACGACTTGTGTTTCGACTTGGCCGGGCTTAACCATAGCCGGCGCATTAGTTGTGGGCGAGGTAGCAGGAGTGGCTGTGCTTACAGCTGAAGAGGGGCTTACAGTACTACCAGCAGAAGTTACGACCGTAGCCATCTCACCAGAACTATGGTATGAACCATACAGCCGCTTAAGAGCGCGCTGTCTAAGTACCGCCAAGACTACGGCTCCAGCTATCAAAACACCAGCTCCGGCTACTATGTATATTAGATACCCGTTTGTTTTCTTGACCTTAACTGGGAATTGCTGAATCGAACCATTAGATGAAGCCGTAACGTTGATACTAGCTGAGTACGATCCCTTAGATGAAGAGACTTTGACCTTGTGCTCACCAGCAGATATGTTTACAAAGCTAGCGACACCAGCTGCGTCAGTCGTGCTCTTTATACCGTCAAGCACTACCTCGGCTCCAGCAACAGCTTTGGCCTGGTCATCAGTAACAACGACGCTAACATAGTAGCCAGCAGTTTGTTGACCACTTGAAGTGTTAGTAGGTGTAGTAGTCGCAACTTGGCTGGTTCCACCAGACGTATTAGTTGGCTTGGGGTTAACTGTTGTAGTCTTATTACTGGGTGCAGGAGCAGTGCCAGACGAAGACCCGCTGCTGCCATCCGAACCACCTCGTCCACCAGATGAGCCAGTACCACCTGAGCCGCCACCCGACCCACCAGAACCGCCAGTACCACCTGAGCCAGTCAGCGTATATGTGCCACCAGTTGTAACACCATCCCAGACATTAATTGCGTCA
>CAYXYR010000030.1:2680-11509 GCA_964469435.1 uncultured Candidatus Saccharibacteria bacterium
TAGGGTAGCTGCCAGAAGAAGGAGTGAGACGAAAACTAGATGTGCCTGTTGCCGCTGTATTGTTGGGAGCATTATTTACGGGTGTAGCTGCTTTTGAGAATGTCAAAATTGCGGCCCCAATAATCGCAAACGCTAAAATAAAAATTAGTAATAACTTTTGTTCGTTAAATTTTCGTTTAAATATTTTTTTCATTATCTACCCCAGTTATTATTTAAGATCGAGAAGTCAGCTGGACCTACTGCATTATCACCATTAAAGTCACCGGTCGAAAATGATATTCCTGTTGTCTTACCCCAGTTATTATTTAAGATCGAGAAGTCAGCTGGACCTACTGCATTATCATTGTTGGCGTCGCCACCTTTGTAGGCAGTAAAGTTTTTGGTATTTGTATTGTCGGTCTCGGAAACCTCAGTAAGGGCATTATTTTTATCTGCAGAAACAGTAACCACATGCGCGCCTGCGGTTGCGATCCAGGTCGCAGTAACTGTTGCTGTACCACCTACTGGTATAGAAGTGGTGGTAGTGGGGCCTGTCAATACTGTTGAGTCAACTGAAAAACCTGTCACGAAGGACGTAGTGCCTGTAGCCGCCGTACCGTTATTAGTGAGTACCGCGCTAAAAGTTACAGTATCACCAATCTTTGGTGAAGCCGGCACTATATTTATCGAGGAAACAGTTAAGTTTGGCTTGTTATTTTGCACAGTAACATTCACAGTACTTGTACCTTGGTTTGGCGTTGGGCTCGCCCCGTCATATGCAATTACCTTAATGGGGTAAGTACCATCCGCGACGGAAGAGGAATCGAACACATAAGCGTATGGGCTGGCAGTATCAGTCGCTTTAAGAACGTTATTTACGTAAAATTCAACTTTTGATACAACCCCGCTATCATCGCTAGCCGTAGCACTAACATTAACACTATTACCGTTAACAGTGGCGCCGTTTGTTGGCGCAGTAATACTAACAGACGGCGGTGTAGTGTCTGGGGTAGTCAGCGTATATGTGCCACCAGTTGTAACACCATCCCAGACATTAATTGCGTCACCTTTAAAGATGAATGAATTTGCTGCAAAACTTAGATTGGTTGTCCCTGAGCCTACTCTAGCCTTGAAAGTGACATCGGCAACTTTTAAATTATTACCTGTTACTGTAGATCCTGAAACACCACAGTTAATTTGCACTATTCCATTACCACCGGAGTTTTGTAAACAAGTCGGGAACACATTTCCGGTTGTACTAATGGATACAAAATCTAATTTTGTTGCGTCATAAGCTATTTGAGGGTCGACCGTATTAATACTATCTGTAGTGTTAACATATACACCCACTGTGAAGTTAGTATTAATAGGGTAGCTGCCAGAAGAAGGAGTGAGACGAAAACTAGATGTGCCTGTTGCCGCCTTTGAAAAAACAAGTAGACTTGCACCAACCACAGACAAAACCAGAACAACAACAACTGACAATAATCTGCGGTTTTGACTATAATCGAATTTAAACTTTCTACTCATTATCTACCCCAGTTATTATTTAAGATCGAGAAGTCAGCTGGACCTACTGCATTATCACCATTAAAGTCACCGGTCGAAAATGATATTCCTGTTGTCTTACCCCAGTTATTATTTAAGATCGAGAAGTCAGCTGGACCTACTGCATTATCATTGTTGGCGTCGCCTGGCTTACGGGTGGCAGCAATATTGACCGTGACCGATAGAGTGGCATTAGAAGAGTTATTACTATTATCGGTAGCTACGGCCTTGATGGTATGTGAGCCGTTTAGTGCGGAAGTAGGAGCCCAGCTAAGTGAATAGGTACTACCGCTTACGGCTACCGTTCCTGGCAATGCTGTTGTACTGTTATCTAGATAAAATTGAACCTGCTTAACGCCCGATCCGCCAGCGTTATCGTTGGCTGTGGCAGAAATGTTTACCGTACCCGTTACTGTAGCGTTAGCTGCTGGCGAGGTAATACTAACTGTTGGTGCAAAGGTATCGGCGGTACAATCATCACCATTACCACTGGCGGCAGGCACACAAGGGCTAGCTGCCGTCTGATCAATAAATAGCAGTCTGTCGACCGCCACATTAGCACCGTTACCGACCAGCTTAATGTCGTGATTACCCGGCGCCAGATTAAGGCTAGTCGAAACCCAAGTCCAGTTAATATTCGTTGGTGAAGATTGGTCTAAAGATGCTGTAACAGCCCCAGTATCAGTAACGGTATAGCAGTTGCCGTCTACCTCGAGCAAGTAATTGTTGTCGGTAGTGTTTTGTATGGCCATACGGCTCCAGATCTTATAAGCAACAGCGGCGCCACTACCTGGTATAGACACGGGATTTCCTGTAGCTGAAGTGAACGAAACCGTGCCAAAATCGGCGCTAGGAGCACAAGCAGCAGCATGGGCCCGAGGTGTGCGCATCACGAAAACTAACCCCATGACCCCAAACGCTAGAACTAACTGAGCTACCCTACTTTTATTCAAATACCACATATGCATGTTATTACTTAACAGCAGTATACGTCTTATGCTTGAAAGCCGTCAATAAAATATTAAGTTTTTACTTGGCTGTTTTCGGAAACACTTCGCACAACCCTGTCTCTATTCTCAAAAGACAACCAGCAACCATACGGAGTCTGGCTGGAGACAGGGTAGATTCTAGACCGGTAGCCAATATAGCCTCATTAGTAGTTAATGGCTCACTATTGCCTTTGCCAGCCACTAGCTGACGTGCCAGACTTATATCTTGCAGTGTACAACGTGGAGTGGCATTACTCTGAAATAACTTATGCAGCGATTCGGCTTGAGGGTCAGAAGTACAGAAAGTGGCGCCTATATATGTAACGCCTGATTGCACGGCCTGAACACGCAAAAAAGAAGGATCCTTGTCTGGCATTTTTGACTATTTTCGAGCTACTCGAACCATGGCATGACGAATAACTTCGTCGCCCAATACAAAACCAGACTGTAATTCCTCGGTTACAACCTCTTGCTCGCCTTCGCCTTCTTCTATGCTGATGGCCTCATGTAGATGTGGGTCGAAAATCTGACCAACCGTAGCTATGCGATTTACGCCCATGTTCTGCAGAGTGGAATCGAACTGTTTTACTACGCCCTGAACACCTTTTATGTAATCGTTGTTTTCTAGGTCTTTGGGTACATGCTTAAGCGCACGCTCGAAATTGTCGATAACCGGTAATAGCTCTGACACAACCGTAGCTTTGACAGTGCTACGCAACTGCGCCAACTGCTCGGTGTGACGACGGCGGATATTTTCGGCGTCGGCTCGTTCGCGCTGCAAAGCCTCTGTTAGTTCGGCAATTTGCTGCTGGAGCAAGGCCAACTCATCAGTCTTTTTGGGTTGCTTGCTCATCGCAGTACCTCTTCTAGGGCTTCGCCGGTTCGGCGAACTAAATTCATAACGTCGCGATAACTTTGCCGCGTTGGGCCAAGCACGCCTACGTAACTACGGTCAGAGTAGCTGCTGCGGAACCGGCTAACAATTAATGTACAGCCAGCACTGCGACCAATTGGGTTTTCTTGGCCAATATATACACTTAGTGGCTCGTTTGGGGCTGCTTCGTAAAGCCAAGGCTCTAGATTATCGAGTAGTCTAGCCACCTCACGCACCTGGTCGGCGTTCATAAACTCAGGTTGGCCAAACAGATTCGACAGTCCGCTCATGTATAGCTGATCGCCTATAGTGGCGATGCCTAGATTGTGAGTTAACTCTACTAACGTATCTACGGCATTGCGGATAATCCGATCTGGCACACCCCCTTGAGTAACGCGAGTTGCCAGAGCCTTTTCGGCTCGTCGTTCCGCTGGGGTTTCTTCGCCAGCTTCGGCAATATTGTTTACATAAAAACGATAGCCCTTGTCGGTAGGGATACGTCCAGCACTGGTATGTGGCTGGTCTATATAGCCTGCACGTTCTAGTTCGGCCATTTCGGCTCGAATCGTTGCGCTAGACACATTAAAAAGCTTAGCCATCAAGCTCGAGCCTACTGGACTGGCTACCTCGGCATATTGTTCCACAATTGCTTGCAAGATCTTCTTTTGTCGATCTGTCATAATGACTATATTTTAGCACTTATCTACCCAGAGTGCCAGATATACGATCTTCATCTTTTAGTCAAAGCTAGAGAAGACGACGAATGTCTATTTACTGAGCCAAGAATTAAATTCTTTTACAACTATTTCGACAACCTGCTCAATGTTATTTACGGCAGTATCTACTACCAGGTCGTAATTATCTGCACTATAAGGATTAACCCCATATAACGCTTTATATCTGCGTTTTTCACTGTCTAGTCTGCCTTCAAGCTCTTTGGCATATGCATCGACAGCTAGCGGAATGCTTTCGTTAACAGCTCGTTTTTTGTCAAAATTATCAATAATACGCTTGGCAGCAATATTCAAATTAAGATCAAGAAATACTTTGAAAGACTGGGGTATCCAGTGCCATGCCATCCGAGAATCAATAACCTGCATGTCTTGGGTAATACCAATTTCTTGGAGCCGCTCATCGACTAATTGGTCTATTTTGGAGTTTTTTTCTGCCGATATATTTGCCTGTTTAACATCCAAACCATCTTTTTTGGCTATTTCACGGAACAAATCTCCAGATGAAAAATGCTCATATCCTAACCTATCAGCAACTTTTTTGGCGGTGGTCGACTTACCGCTGCCAGGTCGGCCGGCAATAGTGATAATGTGCTTCTTGGAGATCGTTGCTGACTGTTCTTCAGATGGTTTCATGGTATATTTATAACAGATAACCATTTCAATGTGGAGCCTAGATGACTAAAGCACCTGATTTTAATCTACTTGACCAAAATGGAGTCGAGCATAGCTTAACGGACTATTCTGGCCGATGGGTGGTGCTTTATTTCTACCCAAAAGACAATACGCCAGGCTGCACCAAAGAAGCCTGCGCATTCCGTGATGCCCGAGAAGCTATTGCAGAGCTGGGTAACGCTGTAGTTATTGGTATCAGCAAAGACAGTGTGGCTTCGCACAAAAATTTTGCTGACAAGCACCAACTGAACTTTACACTGCTTAGCGATCCAGAACACAAAGTAATCGAGGCCTATGGAGCCTGGAGCACCAAAAAAATGTTTGGAAGGGAATTTGATGGCGTCAAACGCAATACATACATTATTAGCCCCAAAGGCGAAATAGCCAAAACCTACGAGGGAGTAAACCCACTCACTCACGCCAAACAGATCATAGATGATCTGACAGCATTACAATCTTAAATTGCTAGGTCGTTTTGTAGTTAATATATTGCTGCTAGTATTTACTGTGCAACCTGGGGTGTAATTAGCACCGGAGCCACAACCTTGGAATCGTTATTGATTGGTATAGTTACCGTAACTGTAGTACCGCGACCGGCCATGCTCTTGACGTCTATCTTTCCACCTAGTTTTTCGATGATCATCTTATCGGTAAACAGATCTAGACCAAGTCCTTCGTAGTTGTATTGCATAGAGTCAGTACCACGACTAAATGGTTTGAACAGTCGTTCCATCTTATCATCGGCAATGCCAACACCGTTATCCTGGACAGATAGAACAAATCGATTAAATCGTTTTTGAACAGACACCTCTACGCGGCCGCCTTCTTTACTAAACTTAATGGCGTTATCTAGCAATGAATGTACAACCTGGCGCATCTCTACAGGATCAACTCGGGTAAAGGCGCCTTTTTCGCCCTGCTGTACGTCTATTGTTACTTTTTTCTCTTTGGCAGCATCATTTAATTCTTCTACGGCCTTGTTTATGGCTGTGCGCACATCGAACAATGGTGGATCAGCGGCCAGATTTGTGTACCGCGTCAAGTTCGACAAACCGTTGCTTAGCTGACCCAACATGGCTAGACCGTTAAAGAATAGCTTGGCTTCGGTTATGCCTTTTAGGTCTTTGCTAGCGATATTAAGAGTCTCGTAATGGTCAGCTACCGTCTTGGCGGCTTGAGGGATGAATTCCTTACGCTTTAGGTAAAGCTTCGATTCAAGAGCCAACTGAGTTCGAGTGAGCTCTTTGGTCTGCTCAAGACTTTCTCGGTAACGGTACGATAATACCAGCAGATATACAGCCAGTGCCAAGCAGCCGAACTCAATTATCATACGAATTATCGATGTGTTATAGACCTTTGCATATACAAACAGTAAGTTTGCTAACGCCATCAATACGAATGCTATTGCAGAAGGTATCCAGATGGTCTTTTCTTTTAGAGGATTCCTGAGTTTCTTTTCTAGCGGTCTTGTAGAGTTAGCAGCTTCGGCACTAGACACCTGGTTGGCGGTCTGCAATGCTTGTGAATCATCGGTGAATTGTTTGATTCTGGCCGTTAATTTTGCCGCATTTGCAGCCGTAATCTTCTTTAGCGAAAGCATTAGCTCAACAGCTCCGCTCATAACAGCTACCGGCGTATTTAGGTAGTGGGTTGTGATTGCTAGATAATCGTCTATGGCCGACTTGGTATTGGTTAGGCGCATCAGACTCTTATGGAAGCTGCGCAGCTGACGGTACTGTGCCATTGCTTGCTTGCCATAACGTGCTGCCAATGCCAGAACCATAAGAATAAGTAGGTAAGGAATACTTCGCGCTAACAATGGAGGTATCCCATTCAACAATCGTTGTAACCAATTTAACTTATCAGAATTAAGGCGCTGTCGAGCACTCTCTTGCTCCAATTTACCGAGTAATTGTTCTGCATCCTGCCTCGACGGTGTTGTTGCGGGTCTTGGTGCTGTAGGCCCAGCACCACCAGGTGTGTCACCTGGGACGTTCGGCACACCCGTTTCTACACCTGCAACAAACTTTGGATAGTCATTCTTGACAACCTTCCAGACACCGTTAAAGTCCCAGGAATTCATTGGAGCATTGACATTATTCTGGATAAAGTATCGTGGCTGAGTGTTGTTATCGTTAACGAACTCACAAGCAGTCTTAAGGCCGACCAAATCATTTATTGTGTTTACGATTGGCTTGACTTCATCAGGTAGTTCATCGGGCTTAGAGATATCGACCGGTATTTGCGGCAATAAGTTGTCTTCGCTTGTGGCGTCCTTCTTTATATAGGACTTGTTGTAGGTGTCGTTAACGATGTTGGTAAATTTATCGTTAGGCCCATTACATTTACCTACTGTTACTTGCGACTTATCGAAGTAGATATTTTTCTTTACTGCTATTTTTTCATCCTTTGTCTTTTCTCGTGGCTGGGCAAGCAGGAATGCATCGACAAAATGCAATGGTGATATATACAAACCGGCGGCACCACCAGTAAACGTGGTTGGCGAAAGCGTAAGCTTGGACGCAGAGAACACATTCTCTAAGCGTGTTGGACTTTGCAAGAAGTCAGTCGTTGCCAGAGGTTGTTCGCCACCAGGGGTTGGGGCAATTATTTTTTGGTAGTCTGCAAATGGTATATCAACGTTTATGCCAAATATGCCGCCCGCAAAGCTCGGAATATCCGCAATCTTGATTTTGCTATTGCGTTTTTGGTCAGGCAAAGGTAAAACCTTAACCTCGCCAGCCGAGTAAGAGTCTTTTACGATACTACCTGGCCCAACAAAGAATCCTGCAACTCCACCGGCAATGGTTGGCAATTGAACCGGAATAATTGGATCGTCCCCAAGCTGCGGATAATAGTCGTCATCTTTTCTGAGGTTGTTTATATTAATGACATATGGTTTTGCAGTTACGTTACCAGTAGTATACGTATTTGTAATCTGTATTGGCCCAAGTGCCTCATTTGTCACGTTAAACAACTGGCCGATGCGATTTAGCTCAGTAGCTTTTTGGGTATCGGATAACTGCGAACTTGAAACCGCTCCGCGCAAAGACGTTGCGCCATAAACCGACCCAGCCACAGCACCAACATTGAATAGTCCACTAGAGCCAACTAAACCGCCCGTGATCTGACCTTCAACATTACCTTCTGCATACGCCTTGTTAACCTTCGTATTTAATTCAGCCACGCCCAGTAGTCCCCCGCCAACGTTGGACTTCACCTCACCGCTTGCGTGGGCATTATTTATAACGATTCCTTGCGTTTTCTGAATCTCACTGTTGCTTCGAACCCTGAAGCCTGCCATGATGGCGGTTTCTACCTCGGGCAGATCTACGCCAATGGCTACACCTACTAGACCACCAGATAGTGCAGACCCAAAGTTAGTGCTTAATGTACGTGGCAGTGCACCGCCCTGACCATTACCCAGCACAAAGTCGTCTGGTAGAGTAGAGGTAACTTTTCCTGTTGCATAAGAGCTAGCAATTGTGCCCTGACCAAGCATCAACCCTGTCATGCCGCCAGTGACTGCCAGCATGCCACTGTTGCCATCTTTTATCGTTAAAACATCGCCCCGAGCAGAGGAGTTACGAATATCAGCTCCATGACCTGGAGTATATATTTGTGGATATCCGGCAACGGCGCTTCCGCCAGTCTTTGCAATAAACGACGCATCCAGCCCAAGTGTTATCCCTGTTAAACCACCAGAAACCGACAGTGCACCTACGTTTTCTTGTGCGGTTGCAGTCTTAACCTTGCCATATGCATTTGAATTATTTATTGTTCCCGAGCCGAGATACAACCCTGTTAAGCCGCCAGAAACCGATAACAGACCTTTCCTACCGAAAATTTCTACATTGCCTTTGACATTGGTATTATTGACCGCAAATTTTCCATCGGCATCATCCCCTAGGTCAATAATTGCGCCACTAAGGCCGCCAGAAAAACCAAAGTACGCCTCAGATTCTTGTTGAGATGTTTGTGGATTACGTATGGCCTTTACATCCCCGCTTGCTGTACTGTTTTCGACACGAGG
>CAYXYR010000031.1:0-9130 GCA_964469435.1 uncultured Candidatus Saccharibacteria bacterium
TATTTAGCAGTATTGGTATCGCCTTGCTGTTGTTTATCATTGGTCTGGGTCTAAACCCTCAAGTTATCCGCGAAGTGGGCAAGGTGGCCACTGCTGCCGGTATATTGCAGGTGTTGTTTACAAGTGGAATTGGCTATTTTTGTGGCGTAGTACTGGGCCTAACCAAAACCGAAGCAGCGTTCTTGGGCGTAGGGCTGGCTTTTAGTAGCACAATTATCATCCTAAAACTTCTTAGTGACAAAAAAGAACAGTCCCGCCTTTATGGCAAAGTGCTGACTGGTATATTGTTGGTCCAAGATATTGCCGCTGCAGTTGCGCTGTTATTCATTACAGCCAAAGCTGGTGACGGCCTGACAATAGGCACATTAGTTAATTTAGGCATAAGGGGCGGCGTTATTGCCGTACCATTGCTGATAATCGGCACTTTGGTGTTACCGCGTTTTCACCGGCTAATTGCTGGCAGCCAAGAGTTTTTGTTTTTGTTCGCGCTTGGCTGGGGTTTTGGCTTTGCCGCTTTGTTCCAGCATGCCGGTTTTAGCCTAGAGATTGGCGCCTTGCTGGCTGGTGTATCTTTAGCCGGGTTGCCTTTTGCTCAAGAAATTAGTGCAAGATTGCGACCTTTGCGCGACTTCTTTATTGTCGTATTCTTTATTACTCTGGGCACCCGTCTGAATTTTGATAACATTGGCCTAATTCTGCCGCTAGTTATAATGGGCTGCTTTATTACAATTGTCATCAAACCACTTATAGTCCTGGTGATTATGGGATTGCTTGGCTACACCAAACGCACTAGCTTTAAGGCCGCCTTAGCCACTGCGCAAGTTAGCGAATTTTCTTTGGTGTTCATAATTTTAGGCAACAAAATCCGCCTAATTGGCGACGACCTTGTTAGCGTAGTAACGATTGTGGCACTGATATCTATAACTGTATCGGCGTACTTGATAATCTATGCCGACCTAATTTTTGATGCTTTCGAAGGCCACCTAAGTTTATTTGAGCGACGCAAGACACACTACGAACAAGATGGCCGGCACCGCTACGACATGGTGTTGTTTGGTTATCGCAAAGGTGGTCACGAATTCATCAAAGTATTTCAGCAGCTAGCCAAGAGATTTGTAGTGGTAGACTACGATCCAGAAGTCATCGACCACCTAGAGCAACAGAAAATGCATTATTTGTACGGTGACATAAACGACATAGAGTTACTGGACGAAATCGGCTTGGAGAAAGTTAAGCTCGCGGTATCGACAATAACCGATTTTGCTAGCACTACATTTTTGGTGCGACTGTTGCTAGAGCACAACCCCAGCATTATGATAGTTTGCCACGCCGAAAACGTTCAACAAGCCGACGAACTATACGCCATGGGCGTGAGTTACGTCATGATGCCGCATTATCTTGGCAGCGAGAAAATTGGCGCCTTTATAAAGAAGAGCGGTTTCAAAAAGAGCGAGTTCAAGAAGTTCCGAGAAAAACACCAAGAGTACCTACATAGTCACTACCAAATTGCCGAGGCAGAAAACTAAGCTAATCGACGGGCCGAGGTTATATCATCGTATAGCCAATTTTGCTTTGCATAAGTATGTACACTAGGCAAAATATCTGGGGAGCGATTACCGGCAGCCAGGCTCTGGCGGATATACCGTGAGGCTAGCTCGGGTTTTGCGCTTTCGATAATATGTAGTTCCAGTGGTATTTTAGGCAGTCTGCTAGCGTATTGCAGGGCCGTAGCAAGCTCATCTTGGCCACGAACGGCTACTAATAGGCCCATGTTTTCTAGTAAGAAATTTACACTGGGCCACTGGGGCATATGTTCCAGTAGATCCGACCCCATCAGTAGCACCAAATCATCATCGGGGAATAATTTTTTGAGGCGAGGAATGGTAGTACCAGCCGAAAAATATTTATCTGGTAAGTCTAATATGTCTAGGTTGTGGTTGAGTCTGGTAGATAGACGAATCATTGCGTGACGATGAGCTGCATGAGTAACGCCCGGCTTGCGACGCGGCTTGGCCTCGGGTGCAAAATAAACTTTGTCTAAGTTTGCCGACTCAATGGCCGCCAAGGCAAAAGCCAAGTGACCTTTGTGTACAGGATCAAAACTGCCGCTATAGATACCAATTCTTTTCGGCTCTGACTTTTGAGGGAGACCTACTGTTTCCCTCAACGCGCCGGGCAAAAAGTGCGATTTTTGCTCGGTCTGCTCTTTTCCCTTACTCATATTGAGGTGCGCCTTCGCAGCATTTTGTGGGCATATGACAAGCCGGGCACATAAAATGTCCGTGTACAGGTTCTATGGGGTAATGGCCACAACTATCACAAAATAGCTCCGGAGATTTTTCTTTAACCATTTCTTGGTAGTTTTCGTCTGCTGCATCCATTACTTTATTTTACCCGATAATTTACTATCGCAGCCTTTGCATATACCACATGGCCCACACATTTTTTTGTCCTCGTCTTTGCGCTTAGGTGGAGCTTGGCAGACTACACAGTACATTTCTTTGTCAAAGTCATACTTAGTTTCTGGCTCTTCGGCTTTGCCAAAAATATCATCAAATACACCGCTGGGATCTTTGTCCATAATATTATCCACTCCACCCAGTGAGCCACCACAGCCCACCAATACCTCACCACGAGCTTGCAGGCGAGCGAAGGCCAACTGAACTTCACCATGCACTTGGGCAGCCAAATATTGTGTTGACAGGTTGGTGGGGTACGAGTTAACTACTGCCTTAGAATCTATGCGACTTTTTACTGCCGCCCAAACACCATAGGTCAGTTCTTTTTTAGCGATTTCGCGCTCAGACCTAGTAAGTTCGCTATTTTCGGCAATCGCTACAATGCCATCAAAAAAGTAGTTGAGCAGGTCATTGTGCTGGTGTAGTAGCTCCCAGGCATCATCGCACCGCTCTTGGTCAACGCGTTTGCCAGCATAATGCTTTTCGCCGCTCTGCAGCTGCAATACCTTATCGTAAGCCCCACGCAAATCGTCGATAGCAGCAGTGGGATCGCGCTCGGCCAAAAGCAGTGCAGCCCGGTAGCCCTGGTGATTATTACCGTCAATCGATTGAGTATCTAGCCGTACGCTACCATCCGCCAGCTTAGTGGCTTGATACAAAAACCCCATTTTGCGTTGCGGTTGAAAACCCAGACTCCGCAAAAAATCAGCCCCGTATTGTTGTAATTCATTTTCGGGGAAGGGCGAGTGCCAGCTAATACGCTCACCTACCTGTAGTCCTTGCATTTTGTAACCGATGGCCAGATCATCGGCGGCTCGAACAGCCAAAAATGCCTTTCGTGAATCAGCCAAAGCCTCCTGCTCTGCTACTTCTAGCCCAGTAATCAGCATGCCTGTGTATGGCCGCCAGTCACCAGAGTCAAAGTAAGATAGCTGTTCATCAACCTCTTTTAAAGTAAATGAGGTTTTGAGGGGTCGATCTATGCCTTCGGCAATGTAGGTTAGTTCCTCATCAATGACCCGTTGCATTGTTTCTGGTCGGACACATTGCTGAGTTTGCAAATCAAACTGCAGCATATCCACACTAGCCATTGGGTCAAAACTACGTAAGTTCTCCTGTCCCCTTCTTTGCTGCAAAACCTCGGCTGCTGCGGCCATAAACAAATATCCTCGTGCTCACCGAGCAGAGGGCCAAAAAAACTTGGGCTCTTGCTCGAGAGACTTATTAGTGATGTATCTGGCTTAGCCTAATTTTTACAAAGTCAGGCTTTACAGTTGCGGCACAGCTCACGATTTGCACGTGATTCCATCATGAATGTTAAGTGCAATTAGTGTAGCACAACCACAATGTAAGGTTTGTAGTATTATTTGCGGCACTTTATAAAAAGCCTAAATTATGTTTAAATACCCTAACAATGAGTCCAGAAATTACACCAGAAGACGGTGAACACTTGCACCGTTTGCGACCTTTAGCGCGTTACCAGGAAAGCGTATCGTCGGCTCTGCGTGAGCTTGCCCAGCCACACGTTCAAACTGCCGAACACATTACTATGCTGCCGGATGACCCAGAGTCTCACCCTAGTCAAAAAATAACTCATGTATACCGTGACGGCACACCAGCCGATGCAGAAACTATTGCAGCAATTGCCACGGCCTCTAACCCCAACTTCCCTGATATGGTTAGTGAGCTTTCTGATCTAGAATTCCACCAAAAAGAAATGAGCCGTTCATTAGAGTTTCTAGCTTCCGGTGGCAATATCGTCATTGCTACCAACCATGGTGACATTCGTGACATTGCCGAAGCTTTGGCTGCTTACCATGTAGGCTTGCGTCAAACAGCCGAAGAGCAGGAAGTAGAAGCAGATTTTGCAACCTCAATTATGTTGGGTAAGATGATCACCCACATTGCAATTTATGGCTTGCCTGCTGTCGATACGCTAGACAATTTATGCGACCGACAGTTCTTTAGCTTCCCCCGAACCAAATCCACCGAAAACTCTAGCCTAAAGCCGTTCGTGGTTGACCAATACAACCGTGCATTACGCGCTTTGGTAAAGCGTCAATTATCCAAAGGGGGTAATTTGTTTGGCATCGCTCTAAGCGGGACCACCGACAAGCCCCTACAGGACGAAACAGATGTTATTGGTTTGGGTCGTGTGTCTAAAGGTACATTGCAAATTATTCAATCTCCTCATACGCTTGTTTTGCCAGTTGCCATGTGGCGTGGCGAGTCAGATGATGACTCAGTATTTGAGGTTGTCGACATACCTCGTGCCATAAGAGGCGAGGAAGACGTGCACCGCATGATGGGAGCAATTGCTGGCAAGCTATCAGAGTTGGTTGATGGCAAAGACTTCCAGTACGCCGAAGCTGTCTAGCGTATCGACAGAGCGGCTAAAATCACAATCCCTAGAATAATCCGGTAGTAAGCGAATGGTTTAAAGTCGTGTTTGCTAACGTATTTTAATAGCCAGCCGACTACAAAAAACGCCACCACAAAAGTGGTAATTGTACCCACTACAATCGCCGTCGATCCGCCGCTGACGGTGGCCAAATCGTGCCGTCCTTTGAACAGCTTGTATCCACTGGCTAGCACCAAAATGGGCAAACTTAAGTAAAACGAAAAGGCCGTAGCCGTCACACGGTCTAGGCCACTCATTAGCCCTCCCATAATGGTAGCTCCAGAGCGTGATACTCCAGGAACCAGCGAGAGGACTTGGTAGCAACCGACTTTCAAGGCTTGCTTGGTTGTAAGTTCATCAAACTTTGGCTCTTTGCCGGATCGCCTCACTAGATGATAAGACTCTATTAGCCATATAGCGATCCCACCCAAGATAAGTGCAATGGCAATTACACTCAAGCTGGCAAAACTACTTAGTTTTTTGTCCAAGGCCAACCCAGCCAACCCAGCCGGTATGGTAGCCAAAATCCAGTTCTGCCAGAACTTTAGGGTTGATTTTTCTCTAGCTAGCAGCCCTGTAACTTTGGCCCAAATATCTTTGCGGTAAAACCAAACTACAGCCACAATTGCCCCGACCTGTATAACTACGGTGAATATTTCGGCAGCATCTTTGTAGCCAATCAACTTTTCGGCAACTAGCAAATGACCGGTGCTACTGATTGGCAAAAATTCCGTTAAACCTTCGATAATCCCAAGTAAAATAGCTTGCAGTATAAACATAACTTTATCTTAACCTATTTGTCGGCTGGGTTTACAGCCTTTTGTTTCAAGGCACTTAGTCTTGGCAAAAACGCCTGCACCGCCCCATCCATTCCTAGTACTTTGAGTGACCCCACTAATACAAAAAGTGAATCCAGGGCCTCTTCCGTAGGTCGGGCCGCTTGCTCGGCGTCAACAAAATAATGGTTCACCTTCTCGACTAGCCATTTTTCTTGACTGGCCGTTATCTGATTGGTCGATACTTTGGTAACTTCTTTAGGGTCAACTAACTCTATAGACCGGGCTGAATGATCGCGTTTAACCAGATGCCCCCGCTTTATTAGGCTATTTACGTGTAGCGCTACAGTGGCAACAGAAGTGTAGTTAAGCCCGCGCATAATCTCGCGGTAGCTGGGGCTATAGCCGTGCTGTCCAATAAATTGCTCGATAAATGTCAATATTTCTCGCTGCTTCTTAGTTGGCCGAATCGACTCCGTTGTAGGCTGGGGTGCGTCTTTGGCGGTCATACTGTGCTGGCCCTTTTGTGTCTATGCCCGTACTTGCGCTGATGTTCTGGGAACACCCAAAACCTGTACCACAAATAATTCCAGCCTGTAAAAAATCCAGCTGATGCAAACTGACCAATGTATGGCGTAAGGCCCAGTTGCTTGAGGAACCAAACGATTAAATAGTCGATTACAAAATTAGCTAATGTCAAAGCAATGTAGCGCTCTGTTACCTGGGTCTGGTGCTTGGCAAGCTTGGGGTTATTGAACACCCAATATCTTTGTAGTAAATAATTTACAATCCAGCCGGCCAGGTTGGCGGTAAGTTTAGCCCACCACAGATTTAGATGTAATACTTGGTCACACAAAAAGAATGTTGCATAACCCGTCCAGAAGAAGGCCCCGCCGCTTATTAGATATTCGGCAACCCGCGTTACCTCACGGCGTTTTTTAGCACTGGCAGTCATGCGTCCCATTCCACTCATGTTACAGGTTTACGAACAAAAAGCGAAGATTAATTGCTTGAGTTTAAACTATCATAAATACCCTTTTTACAGAGCAGTCCATGGTATAATTTTTGAATATGCCTAACTTTTCACGTCCCAAAAAACGGACTCGTCATGCATCGATGGACGGTATGGTTCCAACATCCAGAAGGCGGATTGGTACCCCTGTATACTACCAGGGCGAGAAGCGAAAAGAAGGCTTTACACCAATCCAGGGAAACCGTCGGAGGCCTCATCACAATTCTCAGCCAGTTGAAAGTCTTGGAGCATCTACCTTGCCCGCTCCACAGCTTGGCGATTTTCAACAACCCGAAACAGGAAAAAATTTCAAAGACAGCATGACAGAATTTGACGACATTCAAACATCTAAAAAGCCCAAAAAAGAAAAGAAACATCGCTTACGAACCTGGTGGAAAAATCGTGGCTGGAAGTTCAAGACTTTCGTTATTTTGTTGGTCTTGGCGTTAATTGGCGGTGGCTTATTTGGTGTACGACTATACAGCTTCTTACACTCAGTTTTTGCCAAGGGTGTTGGCAATAGTAACTCAATCGCGCTTAAGGGCGAAAAAGCCAACCCTGACGATCTAAACACCGAGGGTGACGGACGTTTCAACGTACTTCTACTCGGCCGTGGTGGCGTCGAGAACGAAGCCCCAGATCTCACCGATACCATCATGATTGCCAGCATAGACATCCAAAATCAAAATGCCTCGTTGCTAAGCATCCCGCGCGACATGTGGGTCAACGTCAACGGTTCTTCTATGAAGATCAACGCCGCATTCTCTACTGGTAAGCAAAATGCCATGTACAAAGGGAAGAATTTGGCAGATGCCGAGGCCGATGGTGTTCGTACCGCCATTGGTGCTGTGCGTGAGGTAGCGGGTGTGCCAATCCACAAGTACGCTCTGGTGGACTACAAAGCCTTTCGCGACATAGTTAACGCAATTGGTGGTGTGGACGTCAATCTAAAAGACCCCATCAATGACGGCTTCGCAAAAATCTACTTCAAGACTGGCCCGCAACATCTAGATGGTGATCGTGCCCTGGCGTTAGCACGTAGTCGTCATGGCAGCCCAAGGGGTGACTTCGACCGCAACGAGCACCAACGTCAAATAATCTTGGCTATGCGCGACAAGGCCAGCAGCACCGGTATTCTCGCCAACCCGGTTCGCCTAAACAGCTTGGCTAACGCCGTCCAGAAGAATGTTCGCACCGACCTGTCTATCAGCGAAGCTCAGTCACTATACAACAAAACCAAAGCCATGGCCGACAGCGCAGTGGTGTCACTCGACCTTGCCAAGCCAGACGGCCCATTAGTAACTACCGGTATGATTGCCGGCCAGTCAGTAGTTCACCCAATCGCAGGCCTCCGCGACTATACCAAAATCCGTGCCTACGCCCGCAGCAACATGATTGACCCATTCATCAAAAAAGAAGCCCCAACTGTAGCAGTATATAACGGTTCAGGCCGTGCCGGCGTGGCCACGAATGTAGCCGACATTCTAACCAGCCTCGGCTACAAAGTCCTAACCAAAGAAACCAGCCAAACACCACAATCCTCAACTACCGTAGTCAAACAAACAACCAGTGACCACATATTCACCGATCACTTTCTGTCACTTAGGTTCAAGCAAACCATTACTACCAGCTTGCCTAGTGGTGTCGTTCCGGCTACCAGCACGGCACAATCAAGCACGACCAACTCAACATCTACCACCAGCCAGCCACCCAAGCCAGACTACATAATCATTCTTGGTGCCGACTTTACCATTCCAAATAGCCCAACCTGGTAGCACTCTCAAGGTGTTATACTAGAGCCATACATGAAGAACAACGCCACCTTGGCCTATGCAGTTTTACTTGTTATTGGTGATTTCCTGGCTCTTCTGGCAGCCTTTAGTCTGGCCTATGTTGCGCGCGTTAAATGGGACCCTAGGCCACTAATTAACCAAATTCCTGCTCGTACCTACTTCGAGGCCATTACTGCCACGTTGCCCTTGTGGATAGGTGTACATGCCCTAATAGGCCTATACAATCAATCTTTTTACGAAAAACGTTTTAGCGAGATAGGACGTTTGTTTATTGGATCAGTCCTGGGTATTTTAGTATTACTGGGTTATGACTTTGTCATGCAATCCAAGCTATTCCCCGCCCGTTTAGTGCCAGTATATGGGCTAGGCTTAGGATTTGGCTTCTTACTGATTTTTCGTACTGCAGCCCGTATTATCCGCCAATATTTGTACGCGTTTGGTGTAGGTGTCAGTAACGTACTAATTGTTGGCAACACGGCAGTAACCGACGATATAGGTGAGGCCATACGCAACACTCCAGCAACCGGCCAAAAGGTGCTCGCAGCCGTCAGCAGCAAACAGTCCCGCTACTTTAAAACGTATCGGACCTTTGAGGATGCGGTTGAACACATCAAAAAACCAATACACAGCATCATTCAGACCGAGCTGTTTGCCAACCAAAAACTCAACAACGAAATACTGCGGTACGC
>CAYXYR010000031.1:9230-11289 GCA_964469435.1 uncultured Candidatus Saccharibacteria bacterium
ACCCGGTTTAACCGCGAGTTTACTGTGTATAAATTCCGCACACACAAAGCCGCCTACAATGGTTTATCGCCCGAGGCAGCTTTTGCCAAAATGGGTAAACCCGAGCTAATCAAAAAGTACCGCGATAACGGCGACTTCTTGCCAGACGATCCTCGCATATCTGGCATCGGCAAGTTTTTACGCAAGACCAGCCTAGATGAACTACCTCAGCTGTGGAACGTACTGCGCGGCGACATCAGCCTGGTGGGGCCTCGCGCATTAGTACCCGAAGAGCTAAACCAATACGACAAAAAACACGCTATTCTAAGTGTAAAATCTGGCTTGACGGGCTTGGCACAAATTTCTGGCCGGCGCAGTATTAGCTTTGAGGAACGTCGTAAACTAGATGTCTATTATGTTCAAAACTGGAGCTTTTGGTTGGACATCTCTATCTTAATCCGCACTCTAAGAGCCGTTTTAACGGGCAATGGGGCCGAATAGCGTGGCTAGCGGGCCTAAAGTAGCAATAGTTCATGATTGGCTAGTCGGCGGCGGAGCCGAACGCGTAGTATTAGAGCTTCACAAGCTTTACCCAGATGCACCCATTTATACTTCGTACTGCACGCCCGAATGGCGAAAGGCCCTGGGTGGCAAAGTAGTAACCGGGTACTTGCAGCATTGGCCATTTGGGCCTTTGCGCAAATATCTGCCATTACTACGTAGTAAGTGGTTCCGCAGTCTCGACCTGTCTAAGTTTGATGTAGTTATTAGTAGCACCGGTAATGGCGAGGCCAAGCAAATCCGCGTGTCAGAAGGCACTAAACATGTTTGCTATTGCCACTCACCAACTCATTTTTACTGGCGCCATTACAACCAATACATGCGAAGCCCGGGCTTTGGTATTTTTGACCCACTAGCTAGGATAGGTCTAAAAATACTAGTCGGCCCTTTGCGTAAACGGGATCATAAAGCCGCACAAAAAGTCGACCAATTCATCGCCAACTCTACCCACATCCAAAAAGACATAAAAAAGTTTTATGGGCGCGACTCGGTAGTTATTCACCCGCCGGTTGACACGTCTAGGTTTGCCAGTAGTTCTAGCAAAACCCGAGAAGGACTAGTCACCGTCGGCAGGCAAACCCCTTACAAGCACACAGAGCTTCTGGTGCAGGCTTGCACACGACTTAACCTGCCCCTGCTCTGTATTGGTAACGGCCCAGAACATAGCAAGTTATCTCTGATGGCCGGCCCGAGCGTAAGGTTTGCAACCAATTATAGTGATGCACAAGTTGCACAAGCCGTCGGCAGTGCCGAAGCATTCTTATTTGCTGCCGAAGAAGATTTTGGCGTAGCACCGGTGGAGGCTTTAGCCGCTGGCACCCCAGTAATCGCATACCGCAGCGGTGGCGCTCTAGACTACATACAAGACGGCAAAAACGGCCTGTTCTTCGATAATCAAACTGTCGACTCAGCAATAAAAGCAATTCAAAAATTCCAAGCAACAAGCCTAGATGATAATTTCGTTATAAATTCTGCAAAAAACTTTTCACCAGATAAATTTGCAAGTAAGATTAGTAATTTAGTTGCCAGTATTGTCAAGGGCTCTTAGATTTTTAGTTCTTTACGCTTGTCTTTGTATGTCAATAAATGTATATGGAAGTGGTTTCGGATCGACTGTTTGCTCTTGAAGTTTATTAGTAAGCAGTCGTATTGGTCGCTTAGGTCGTCTAGTATTTTATCCAGCTCTTTTCTTTCGTGTGGAGTAAGCTCCTTGTCGCTGGTAATGCGCTTAGGAATTAGCATATGGTGAACTTTAAATGCCGCACTGTACGGGAAGTCATTATCAATCAAGGCCCAAAGCTTCCATTCTTTAATTCTTGGTTCGTCTAAAAGAGCATTTGTTGTTTTTTTCTGCTTAGCTTTTGCGTAATTTATTTCGTCGCGCTTCGTGCGCAGACTGACTGGAACTGAATTTTTTCTAATAACACCAGGTATAGGAATGGGTAATTTTTTCATACTATGATAGATACTTATGCTACTATCCCTGTTAATATCCGTCAATCTTGTTATGATAAGTGAT
>CAYXYR010000032.1:0-10306 GCA_964469435.1 uncultured Candidatus Saccharibacteria bacterium
ATAGTACTAACCCGCGGAGGGGGCAGCGTAGATGATTTGGCAGCTTATAGTACCGAGCAAGTTACGCGAGCCATAGCTGGTAGTAGAGTTCCTACTTTGGTGGCAATTGGTCACGAAATAGATTTTAGTTTGGCAGAACTAGCTGCCGATCAACGGGCAAGTACTCCAAGTAACGCTGCGCAATTATTAACTCCAGAAAAGTCGCATGAGCTAAGGCAACTGCAAGCAGTTAGGTTACAGGCAGTTCAGCTCTTAAATCATCAAATAGTTGGAAAGCAGAAAGATCTAGATATCGCCAAGAGTAATTTGGCGCAATCTATAACGAATTATCTAGATATCCAAAAAGCACAACTAACCTCAATCAGCAAATTACTGAATGTACTTAGCCCGAATGCGGCCTTGCAGCGTGGTTATGCTATTGTCCGTAATGCTCAAGGAGTTGTTCGATCTGGCTCGGTGCTTGAAATAGGCCAGCCTATAAAAGTTCAGTTGCAAGACGCCAATATTACTGCCAAAGTTACTGAAATTAGCCTACAATAGAGATTATGACAAAAAGTACCGTATCTTATTCTGACCTTCAATCCCAGCTTCAGTCAATAATTGATGATCTTCAGACGGGTGAACTCGATATAGACCAAGCAATTGACAAGTATAAACAAGCTCAAGCTATAGTCGCTCGGTTAGAGAAACAGCTAAAACAGGCAGAGAATACAATTAAAAAAATAAGTAACCAGCAAGGCTAGCACCTGACTGCCCAGTTGTGTTAACATGAGCGGTATGAAAGCACGTGACCAAAGAGGTATTATTGATATCTGGTTAGTTGGATTTTTTGTAGTTTTAGTTTTATTATTTGGTTCACTAGGTTTTGGTGTTTGGGCATTTTCAGGACGTCAAAACTACAAAAATAATGTCGATGGGCTTATTGCCGATGCAGTGGCGCAGGCCGAGCAGGCTACTTCAGACAAAAAAGACAAAGAATTTGTCGAAAAAGAGAAAGAACCATATCGTGATTATGTTGGCCCAGCTGCTTATGGTAGTGTCGATATAAAATACCCCAAGACATGGAGCGCATACGTTGACGAATCTGGGAAGGGTAATCTACCTATAGACGGTTACTTTAACCCTGCGACCGTTCCCGGCACATTATCAAACGCTAGTTATGCCATAAGGGTGCAGGTTATTAATACCCAATATGCTCAGAATATTAAATTGTTTGACTCGGCGGTAAAGAACGGCAAGGTTAAAGTTACTCCCTATAGTGCGCCAAAGGTAGCTGGCCAAGTTGGTCTACGTGTACAAGGCGAAATATCGAACGCCAAGCAGGGAATCATGGTCATACTCCCTATGCGCGATAAGACATTACGTGTTTGGACCGAATCCAACCAATTTGCAGGCGATCTGGACAAGATTGTTCTAGCAAATCTGGTCTTTGTGCCTTAGCCAGGTGCGGCTATTGATTGTTGTGGAATAGGCCAGAAGCTTTCCTGGGCTTATTGTGGCCTGTTATACTGCAAGTCAGAAAGAGGGTAGTTCTGATGGCACGACAATCATCAGCATATTTGGCACCAGATTTAGGGGCAAAGATTGAACAAAAAAATTATGCTGATTTTGATCATGCCAAGGCCTTTTTTATGGTTGTAGAGCAGCTTAAAGCACCGCTTACATACATTGCTCGCCAATCAGAAATCGCCCAATCACCAGATGAAATCGCTTTAATCCAGCGCACCGCCGAGGCTAACCTTGTGCTATTAGATAGTTTGATGGTCTCAATGCGAATGTACTCTGGCCAGGCAGATGTTGGCTTACGGCCAGTTACACTTGGGGCAGTACTGTACGACGTGGCACAGATACTAGAAGGTTATGCCAAACAGATGGGGTGCGGATTTGAACTGGCTATTCACAAGGCCAAGCAACCTGTTTTATCGAATATACCCGGATTGACGCTCGCTCTGGTAAACCTGGGCTATGAATTTATTAGCGCTCAAACTTATGCTGAGGTAAATAAACCATTGGTAACACTGGCAGCTCACAGTAGCCGCCATGGCGTCAGAGCCGGGCTTTACGCTGCGGGTTCTGGTATTACGGCAGCTACATTGCGCCGAGCTCGTCAGCTATACGGTACTAGCTCACAGCCTTTGCCAATGTTTACCGTGAGCAACGGGGCAGGAGTTTATTTGGCTGACGTATTATTGCAAACATTTTCTGGAGGTTTAAGAGCATCGCGCCACCAAAAACAACACGGTTTGGCAGCTTTTCTGCCAACCCTACCGCAGTTAAAAATAATGTAATGGCTAATATACTACTTATCGAACCTGACCCAAATTTGTCCAAAATTTATAACGAAGCCCTGGGTCTTGATGGGCATAAAATATTTGTGCGACGATCTGCTCAAAGAGCTATCCATTTGCTTGATGACCAAGCGGTCGACCTAATTTTATTAGAACCAAAGTTAGTTGGACATAATGGTATCGAGTTTTTATACGAACTAAGATCTTATGTAGAGTGGCAATCTATACCGGTAATCTTACTAACTAGCCAGGATGCAGCAATTATGCAAAACAAGATTCTAACCGAAAAAATTGGCATTGTGGCTTATTTGTACAAGCCGGTTACAACTACGAATTTGTTAAGGTTGTCTGTTAAACAAGCCCTAAATATTAAAACTGTATGAAGCAGGTAGTCACCAAGGCAATAGTTCTGGCGCGAACAAACTACGGCGAAGCTGACAGAATCGTATCTGTGCTTACCGCAGATAAGGGCAAGGTGCGACTGCTGGCTAAGGGTGTAAGAAAAATAAAAAGCAAAATGGCGGGCGGCATAGAGTTATTTAGTGTATCCACTATTGGTTACATACAAGGGCGTGGCGACTTGGCTACGCTTGTTTCTTCGCGGCTAGATACGCACTACTCGAATATAGTAAAAGACATAAACCGGACCATGTTTACATACGATATTCTAAAGCGAATTAATAAAGTTACAGAGTACCATGCCGACACTGCTTATTTTGATTTACTTCAAGCGGTCTTAGAGCTGCTTGATGCTGGCGTAGCTGATTTAGATATAATAAGGTCTTGGTTTGATGCTCGGTTGATTAGCATGGCTGGGACAGAACCAAACCTAAAAACAGATACTTCTGGCAATTCACTTGACGCCAAGTTTCGTTATTTATTTTCTTTTGACGAAATGGCTTTTGCTAAGGCTAGCGGACCGTTTGCTGCAAAACATATTAAGCTGTTACGAATACTTTTTGGTTCTAAGAATGGTAGAGAACTTGTACAGGTGCAGACGGATGCACAAGATGTACTGCCTGCTGTTTCACAGTTAATCTCCACTATTCGTAAGCAGCATGTCTAGATGCAGTTGGGCATAAAACCGAGGTATAATATAGATTATGAGTATAGATACCGTACAGGGTGAGCATGCCAACTCGGGCAATTATCTTTCACGCAAGGTGCTTGATGGCCTTGACCTAGAAAAACTAAAAAACGAATATTCTATCGATACCCAGCCAGTTTCGTGGGATGTAGGCGTGCCGCTGCTCGACAGTAGGCCGGTAATTGATCGTAATCACATCGATCCTACGCAAATCAAAAAAAGCAGGGGGAAACTGACTATTTTTACTGACCCTGGTACAAAAGATTTGAGCATTAAAATAAGTGGCCTATATCAATCCGCCTACGACAATACGCCTATAAAAATAGGCCCACCTTTGGTTGGCGACGAAGCGCTTGGACTTTGTGCGCCCGGGGCAGAAAATGGTTTATTCGATGGCTTTGACTTTAGTCTTAAACCAGATGGGACCTTGACTTTTATGGGTACTTCACACGATTCACAAGAAAGTCCCGCAGAGCTATTTCACGGAGACAACCCGAACGATGCTACATATAGTCATCTAATGAATTTCGCTGAACGTATGGTAACTATACCGATAGGCGAAGGATATCGGCGCCCGCTGCTAAAGCCTGGTCAATAAGCTACACTCTGTTTATCGGTGATCACAGTGCATTATCTGATATAATTACCACAAATGAGCGAAGTTAAATTAGAAGACATTGTCAGTTTGTGTAAACGCCGTGGGTTTATTTTTCAAGGATCCGAAGTTTATGGTGGTTTGGCCGGTACTTGGGATTATGGTCCGTTAGGTGTTGTGCTTAAGCGCAACATCATGAACTTATGGTGGAAGATGTTCGTCGATGATCGCGATGATATGGTTGGTGTAGATGCCGCAATTCTAATGAATCAAAAAGTTTGGCAGGCAAGTGGGCATGTCGATACATTTACCGACCCTCTAGTTGAATGCAATAACTGCCATAACCGCTTCCGTGCAGACAAAATTGATACAAGCAAATGCCCAAGCTGTGGCATGACCAATACATTTGGCGAGCCGCGACAGTTCAATATGATGTTCAAAACCAATGTTGGGCCGGTTGCCGATGAATCAAGTATCAGCTATTTGCGGCCAGAGACAGCACAAGGTATTTTTACCAACTTCAAAAATGTCGTAGACACACTGTACCCAGACATACCTTTTGGTATTGCGCAGCAGGGCAAGGCTTTCCGTAACGAAATCAGTCCGCGTGATTTTGTATTCCGTAGTCGCGAGTTCGAACAAATGGAGATTGAGTATTTTGTGAATCCAGAAAATTGGGAAGTATCATTTGAACAGTGGCGCGCAGCAATCCATGAATGGCTCAAAGCACTTGGGTTACCTGATGAAAAAGTGCACGAACTTGAAGTTCCTGCAGAAGATCGAGCGCACTATAGCAAAAGAACCATCGATTTTGAATACGACTTTCCACACGGGCGTGATGAACTTTTAGGTATGGCCTACCGTACAGATTTTGATCTTGGTAATATTCAACGGGTCAGTGGTAAGAGCATGGAGTATCGTCCGAAAGACGGTAGTGAACCATTTGTGCCACATGTAATCGAACCAAGTTTTGGCGTGGAACGAGCAATTATTGCCGTACTAACTGCCGCATATACAGAAGATGAAGTGAACGGAGAAAAACGAGCTTATCTAAAACTCCCAGAAAACCTAGCGCCGGTAAAAATGGCTGTATCGCCATTACTCAAGAACAAAACAGAGTTGGTAGAGAAGGCGCGCGAAGTCTACTCGGCCATGAAGAAGAAGTATGGCAATGTCATGTGGGACGACAATGGTAATATCGGTAAACGCTACCGTCGCCAGGACGAAATCGGTACACCAAAATGTGTAACCATAGATTTCCAGACGCTAGAAGACGACACGGTAACGGTACGTGACCGAGATACGACGGAACAAACTCGGATTATAATTTCTGAACTCTAGACTCTAGGCTGTGGGAAGCGGGCTATATACAGTAGGGATCTTCCGTATTTTTCTATCGTTTGTATACGCTTAAGCGATGGATTGGCCAAGCCTGTTAAATCCATATTATCGAATAAATCGGCCTTCTTTACGGCTCGAGATCGAGCATTAACTGCTAGTCTCTGAATATATAAGTCGTAGTCTTGACCATCTGTTTTGGTGAGTAGTTCTAGGGGGAATATTACCTGGTCCGTAAAGCCCTCTTCCTGAAGGTCGCGAAAAGTCAGCTGCCCGCGACTGTCTTCTATTGCATCATGCAACACAGCAATTTGCTGGGTTGTCTCGGAATGACCCTGGGCGGCCACAGTGCCCATAACGCGGAGAGGGTGATTTATATAGGGGCTACCATCAAACCTCGTTTGGCCCTCGTGTATTTGTGTTGCTATTTCTATGGCTCGCTCGAGTGTTGCCATATATCCGTCCTTTCTTGCTTACTGGAAAACAAAAAAACGGCTCTCCAGCAAACAACTTATTAATGTTGTTTATGGAGTAACCGCATTGGACGGATTCTATCGAATCCCGCTGATCCTACTTCCATATCTTATTATGTGCCCAAAAGAAATATATGCAAGTGTTATGATGGAGTGGTGAAATACCCCAAAATCGTAATTAAAGATGCATGGTTGCTTCGCGAAAATGCTTCAAAGCATCTACATGAGCTATGGGCTGGCCCAGAAGATAAACTCGCAGAAGATGATTGGATGGCTGAAAAGGTCAAAGAGTATCAAGACGCCTGGCGGCCATATGAACAAAAAATACTGAAGGGTATGTGTGATATATATGGTATTGAATTCAAACAAAATATCATCGATGTATACATAGCGCCATGGTTTAGTGCTTTTAGTGATCCGCTGGTTATCGGTGTGATGTATGAACCAGATGTATTTGTAGACACATTGGCTCATGAATTACTACACAGGTTATTTACGTGCAATAACATCATTAGTGTAAGTGAGAGACCCGGAGTTTTGTTAAAAGCATGGAAGAAGGCTGTGCCTGGTAGGCTAGACGATAACACTAGAATACATATCCCAGTTCATGCTGGTCTTAAAGAATTGTATTTGGATGTTCTTAGGCAGCCCATGCGACTAGATAGAGACATCGCTGCAAGTGCATCAGTAAAAGAGCCTTGGATGGAGACTTACAAGCAAGCCTGGGATTACGTAAATTTACATGGTTATAAAGAAATAAATTCTAAAGTCGCGCAGCTTTACAAGGATATTAAATGAACGTACTTGAGCAGCGAGTTAAGGCAATCGAAGAACGAAACAATAAGGTTGAACAGGACAAGGCTTGGGAAACTAGCTGGACGCGACGAATAAGCATAGCAACGCTCACATATATAGTAGTCGTAGTTTATCTAATCTTAATAAAAAACGACAAGCCGTTAATTAATGGGCTTGTTCCTGTTGCTGGTTTTTTGTTGTCCACGCTTGTTATGCCGCAAATTCGTTCGTTTTGGCAAAGGCGAAGAAAATCATGAGAACAACTCCATTTAGCCTGCAACAAGCAAAAGATATGTGCAATCAGTTCGGTAGCCCGATATATGTTTACGACGAAGCGGGCATTCGCAAGACGGCGCAAGATCTAAAACATGCCTTCGCATGGGCCAAAGATTACAAAAACTACTTTGCCGTTAAGGCTTTGCCTAATCCAAATATCTTGCAGATTTTACGCCAAGAAGGGATGGGTTTTGATTGTTCATCGCGCGCAGAACTAGAAATGGTCAAACGGTTAGGTGTAGAAGGTAGGAACATATTCTTCACCAGTAACAACACGCCAAAAGAGGATTTTGAGCTTGCGATTGAGTTGGGTGCGACGGTTAATATTGATGATCTTACGCAAGTGCCTGTTTTTATTGAAGCCCTAAGGGGAAGGCACTATGAAAGAGTGGCGGTTCGATATAACCCGGGCAGTTTAACAACCGGCAATGCAATTATTGGCGAGCCAGAACAAGCCAAATACGGTATGAAGGCCGAGCAAATAATTGATGCATTTTTGGAGCTTAGAAAACTAAAAATTGACTCATTTGGTCTGCATGCCATGGTGGCCTCTAATGAGTTAGAGCCAGCTTACTTCGAAAAAACGGCCAACATATTGCTCGATCTGTTAGAGCAGGTAGAACTAGCTACCGGCACGAGGATTTCATTTGTTAATTTGGGTGGTGGTTTTGGGGTTGCCTATAAGCCAGAGCAGGTGCAGCTTAATATAGAAGAAGTTGCAGCACGAATACAAAAAGTCTTTGATAAACATGACAGAAAATTGACAATTTATACTGAAAGTGGAAGGTACGTAACCGGCCCACATGGCTACTTGCTCACAAAAGTTCGCTACGTTATGCAAAAGTACAAAACTTATGTGGGCGTGGATGCATCAATGCACAATCTGATGCGCCCAGGAATGTACGGTGCCTACCATCATATAACTGCAATGGGTAAGGATGACGAAAACGAGACTTATGACGTTGTTGGTTCGCTATGCGAAAATAATGACAAGTTTGCCATAGATCGTAAGCTGCCCAAGATTACAGATGGCGATTTATTGGTCATTCATGATGCAGGGGCGCATGGGCATGCTATGGGCTTTAATTACAATGGGTTATTGCGATCTGCAGAAGTATTGCTGCAAAAGGATAAAAGTACCAAATTGATCCGGCGAGCCGAAACGCTCGAAGATCACTTCAAAACTTTGATCTGGCCAAACAATAGATTATATAATTTACAATAAGTAAAAAAAGTGCTATTGTAATAGCTTATTATGGCGTGGAACCGTAAATATCATGCAATTGAAGCCTTAACTGCTGAACGTGATGGTCTGCAGCAGCAGGTTGCTGACCTAAGTGCGGCCCTAGATGCAGAACGTGCAGTGGGTGAAGTTGCCGACTTGGCCAGAACAGAGGTCGAGAGCGAGGCGTTTCAAATTAACGTGCGTGAAGACGCGCTGTCTTTGGCTAGTGTTGCTGTTGTTGCTGCCGAACGTAGGCGTCTGACCGAAGAACTTTCTGAGCGCTTACAGGACGAAGAAGCTGATCGACTTGCAGCAGAATTTCGACAGACCGAAGGTCCAAAAATTAAAACCACTTTAACTGAACTATTCGAATCGGATGGTACTTTCGATAGAATTCGAGACGATGCCGAAGCGGCTGTTCGTGCCGACCTGCAAAGCGAAGTATTGACTGATATGAAAGCTGAAGTTCTTGGCGAACTCTCTAAGCCCGAAGTGCAAGAATCTATTAAAGAGCGTCTTCGTGAGCAAATCGCCGCTTCGGACGAGATCGAGGCCTATAGGGATTCAGTTCGTCGAAACAACGAAGATCGTTGGATAGATGAAGTTGAACAGCAAGTCAAAGACGAAGTTGATACAGAAGAGCGTGCTCGCGAACAGGCCTTCAAGACTACTTACGCCGAGCAATTCAGAGCTAGTGACTATGTTACGCGTCGTCGAGATACATTACGAAGAGACTTGGAAGGTGAGTGGACAAGTGCGACTGAAGAGGATGTACTTGGCCAAATTGATGATGAAGTTTTGTCTGAACTTGCTCGAAAAAGAGCAGCAATTCTAACCGAACAAGCAGAAGTAGAAGTCGCCGCAATGGGACTTCTTAAAAAGTTTGAAAGCACGGGTTTGGATACGTCTGAAATTACCGAAGGATCTACGTTAAGTATATTCATGGGCGATGTAAAAATGTTCAATACCACAGAGAAAGATCGTTACGGCTACGACACAGAAGTCACGAAGAAAGGTATTGAGTGCAAGCGTCAACTTGACCTGACAGCACTTGGCGATGGAAAATTTGTCGTGGATGGAGACTCGTTGCTTGATTCAGATGACGAATATCGTCGAAACGATGCGTTACATAGGGGCACCGTTATAATGATCGGTAGAAAAGTTCGCGAAAACGGCGAGGCAGAGCTAGGGCCTAAAGTTGTTGCTGATGTCCCGCTATATTTTGCTGAGGACACTGAGGCAAAAACACTAATTGACTCACTATTACCGGTAGCAAACATCACCTTGAATGGCGTAAAAGCCCGACAGGACATTGAAATTGTCGAGATGGCTGGTTAGTAGCAGCCGCCTAAATATCACAACAACCCATTTACTATTAGATTGTTAAAATACTTCCTATATGGACTTTTCGGGGCTCAATAACATAGACCTTAGTACGCTCGAGCGAATGGCATTTGATGTTAATCTAATATTTCGCGAGCGACCAGATGCCATATTTACCGATGAAAAATTAGTAGACGGTTTGGTTAAGCCTATTATGCACGAGGCGACACGGCGTTTAGGTTGTTGGGTGTGTAGGGTTATGCCGTCGCACTGTATCGGCTGTAACGTTACAGGTGAGAAAGAGCTCATCTTGGGCGAGAACAGTGCCACATTTTTTGGAGTTTTTAATACAATTGATGTTTTGGATATTGTAGAAAACCCATTTCTGAATGAAGGACGAGAAACTGGCCCGGTGCCATCACTAATTTTCGAGACCATAGACGACGACGTACCAGCTGGTCTCGCGCAAACATACTTGCATGTTGCCGTGCCGCTAATAGGTGCGTTTGTAGATGTAGAGCGAGTAGCTATAGCAGGATAAAAGGAGAAAAAATGACAACCGAGATACAATCAGTTCAAGGAATTATCTGGGATCTAGACGGTACGTTACTGGATAGTTTTGGTATATATAGGGAGCTCATCGGGGAGCTTGTGAATGATCATGGTTTGACTATGCCTACTCGGGAGCACATGGAACGAAATTTCCATGGTTCACTAGAAGATTCTGTTCGACATACTTTAGGCTTAAAGAGCGATGAAGAATTAGCCTTTATGCTCGAAGATTTTCTACGCAAACAAGATCCAAAATACGATAAACCAGAAGAGCATTTATTTAATGATGCCTTATTGCTGGCTCAACAGGCAGCACATTTAGGCATTGAGCAGCTAGTAGTTACTAATCGAGAT
>CAYXYR010000033.1:0-9904 GCA_964469435.1 uncultured Candidatus Saccharibacteria bacterium
GGCCAGCCTAAATAGGCCCGTATCTCGCGCTCTAATTGTGCGGCAGGTTTTGAAAAGTCTATCACACCGTCCTGCTTGAGTAATTTGCGTGAATAACTCGGAATTTTACTTGGTGCTATGGTGACTTGCTCCTGTTCGACAGGAGATATCTTGCCGTTAACATACAAAGGCAAAATCTTCGCCAGTATACTATCACTTAATTCAATAAGTTCCTGAGTGAGTTTAGGGGTAGTTGTCCCCGGACTAATTGTAAGAGGGGATTGAGCCAGTAACGGGCCTTCATCCATTTTTGCTACCAATAGCATCAAACTAACACCAGTTTGTTCCTGGCCAGAAAGTATGGAAAACGTAATTGGGTCTGCTCCTCGCCACTCGGGTAATAGACTGAAGTGACTGTTGACTATTCCTAGCGGAAAATAATCTATGACATTTTGGTCTACAATGATTCCAAAATCAATGAGTACAGCTACTGGGCTGACGAATTTCTTACTCGCTATCAAGCTGCTTAATTCTGCTCTATTACCGACAGTATATACGGGTGTCGCGTCAGGGCTGGCTACGGACATCTCGTTTCTGGTAGATGGCTTGGTTATAACCGCTTCGATTGCCGTGTGCTTTTGCAGCAGGTCAAGAGCCGCCGCGGCTACTGGGCCACTACCAAAGAACACTACTGTTTTTGACATTTTTGTCATAGTCTAATGGCTCCAGCTGACCATCTTCTGTTAGTTGATAAAAGGCTTTGGGGTCATCTTTAATATGGTCAACAAAGACAATGCCATTGGTATGATCAACTTCGTGCTGTAGAACTCGTGCCAAAAAGCCCTCGGCTTTGTAACGAATCTCTTTACCACTTATATCTAACGCCTTAATTCGCACCTTATCGTAACGGGGCACATAACCATAAAGGTGTTTGATGCTTAAACAGCCTTCATAATCTTGAGTTATTTTGCCTTCGTATTTAACAATTTCTGGATTAATGAGGGCCGAATATACTGCGTCGGCCTTGTGGTCAAAGTCATCACGGACAATTACTACTCGATAAAGTTCGTCTATCTGTACGGCTGCTAGAGCAACTGTTACTTCATGTGGTCGACTAGCATCCCAGTCCTTGACGGCAGCTTCCATATCTTCCACCAGCTTAATTATTTGTTCAGATATTACTCCAACTTTTTTAGATCGCTGTCTTAAGTGTGGGTTGGGTAGGGTTATGATATCTTCTTTAGTTTTAGACATAATAGCTAGTATAACAGGTTATCTAGAGCAGGTTAGAGGGGTCGATGTCGAAGTGCCAATTAGCCGGTAGTCGCTTGATTATGCTAATTAGTCGTGCACGTTGTTTAGATTTAATAATTATTTGCCAGCTGTACCAGCCGTTTGTCTTGGCAATGAAACTCGGCGCTGGTCCTAGTAATACAGTCTCTGGGTAGTCTTTAACTAGGTTACTAGCGAGAATTTTGGCAGCTTTTTCAGCCGATAAGTTTGTCTTTCGACGGCAGGTTAGTTTTAGGGTAAAGCAAAATGGAGGGAACCCAAAACGGCTGCGCTCGTTAATTTGTTGTTTATAAAACTCATTCCAATTTTTGTTCAATGAATAATTTATAACAGGGCTATCTCTGTTAAAAGTTTGAATCACAACAGTTCCGTTTCGATGACCGCGCCCAACTCGGCCCATAACCTGAGTAAGTAATTGGTAGGTCTGTTCCTCGGCTGTGTAGTCAGGAAAGTTGAGACTTGTGTCGGCAGACAGTACTCCAACCAAGCTTAGTTTTGGAAAATCATGGCCTTTTATTAGCATCTGGGTACCTATTAATATCTGTATTTTTCCTTCGTTGATACGCCTATACATAGCTTCGAGATCGTTTTCGCGGGAGTTATCTGTATCAAAGCGGGCTATTACGGCTTGAGGGAAGAGTTTTTGTATACTGGTCGCCAAGGCCTTTGTACCGGCAGATTTGTATATTATGTTAGTCTGATTACAGACTGGGCACGAAGTGATTATCTGCTGATGATAGCCGCAGGTGTGACATTGCATTCGGTGGTTATCAGAGTGGTAAGTTAGTGGTAGGTCACATCGTGGGCATAAGGCCTGCCAGCCACAAGATTGACACACGATCAGTCGGGCAGTACCGCGTCGGTTTAGAAATAGTAGACTTTGCTCTCCGCGTTTTAAACAAGATGCAATCTCAGATATCAGTTGATCAGAAACTAACTGATGGTTTGTAAAGTTTGACCTATCCCTCTGATCTACCGTGATTACTTTGTTTTCATGTTGGCTATTACCAGCAGCTAACTGGTTCATCTGTAAGACTGGAACACCCTTTTGACTGGCATAGTAGTATTCGGCAATGGATGGTGTGGCCGAACCATAGACTATTTGGGCTTCATAAGATTGAGCCAGGTGTGAGGCTACCCTGAGAGCCTGATAATGTGGCGCCTGCTCTTGCTTGTACGATGTGTCGTGCGACTCGTCGACCACAATTAATCCAAGGTCATTAAAAGGTGCGAATAGCGCCGATCTAGGGCCCACTACCACCAATGGCTGGGTACAATATAGCACCTGTAACCACGCGTCACGGCGCTGCGCTTCGGTTAGCCCCGAATGCAGTACTATAACCGGGCATTTAACAGCTTTCTTTATATTGTGAGCTAAGGGTGATGCGAGCCCGATCTCTGGAGTTAAAACGAGCGCACTACGTTTTTGTTTAATCGCTGATTGAATCAGTTCTGTATAGACGCGTGTTTTACCCGTACCTGTACCTCCATGCAGTAGCCAGCTGCGTTGATCGGGGTTTGATCTAATAGATCTCAAGACATTAGCTTGGTCTGTGGTCAGCTCTGGTTCTGGTTTTTGCTCATAGCCACTTACGGCTAGCTTATCCGGCGTTTTTTCTTTTTTTAAAAAGCTTGGTGGCAGAAAAAGACCCGTAGCAACGCCTAAAGGCGAAGGATAATAATCAATCAACCAGTTCAATAAATCTAATGATTGTTTGGGCAATGGCTTAGAAATTGGCTGAGAGATTATGTTTTTGGTTTCAAATTTGGGTTTTATTGTTTTGCGGACAACGATTGCGAGGGTTGGTTTGTTTCGGAGCGGCACCATAACGATATTGCCAACATCTAAACTCTCCTCACTAGAGTAGGTAAGGGGCTCGTTGCCATGATAAGACTGGCTGCTTACGTATACCTCGTAATAACGCATAGTAGCCATAGTATATGCCGAATATTACACAATGTGTTGAAAAATATTTTATATGCCGTTATACTCATATTTACGTTGTTCTAATAACAATAAACGCTTATGTTGGATGTATTTATAACCTCTCGAGTTCGACGCAAGATAATTGTTGTCTATGCTAAGTATCCTGACTTCAAAACGCATGTTAGGGGTCTAGCCAAGCTGATTCGTGAAGACGCTGGCAATATTCAGCGAGAACTGAAAAGACTAGAGAAAATCGGCTTTCTAATATCCGAAAAGCAGGGTAACACCAAAATTTACCATACCAATAAACACTTCGCCATCTTTAAAGAACTCCAAAGCATTGTCCTTAAGTCACAACGACTTAATCAGAAAAAAACTACAGGCGCCTAGTTTAGTTATCAAACTAACCAAGGAGCTTATACTTGCGAAATTATCTCTGTTAGCGTATACTGGCGTCTATGATTCAAGTAAACCGTAAAGACGCCAAGGAATCTTTCGAAAACCTGCTGCGTCGATTCAACCGCAAAGTCCAGCAATCTGGCATTATGGCAACCGTTAAGCAGGCTCAACATTTTGAGAAGCCAATCAGCAAGATAGAGCGTCGCAAAAAAGCTATCGTTCGTCGAGAGCGCAAGGCAATCAAGATGAAGAAAATGAAGCTTGGTCAACGCTAAATAAATAAACCGAACCATAAATGGCTCCCATACCTTGGGAGCCATTTAATGTTCGAGATGAGAAATAATAACTTCTTTGATAAACTTATTGAGTAAATGAAAACAACTAAACAACAATTAGATATAGACCTGAAGCAAGCTATGTTAGCTGGTGACAAAGAATTAGTTACCACCCTTCGAGGTCTAAAAAGCGCCATTCTTTATGCCGAGGTGGCGTCGGGTAATCGTGAAGCTGGTTTGGAAGATTCAGAAGTCGTTTCACTGCTACAAAAAGAGGCCAAAAAGCGTCAAGAGAGTGCTGACCTTTACGGCAAGGGGGGCTCGGTAGACCGTCGAGACGCTGAGTTGGCCGAGAAGAAAATTATCGAAAAGTATCTCCCGGCTCAACTACCCGATGAAGAGCTAGCTGTGCTAGTAGAGTCAGTCATAAAAGAGTTGGGGGCAAGCGGAGCTCAGCAAATGGGTCAAGTAATTGGTTTGGTCAAAAAGCGGGCAGGAGCTGCTGCCGATGGTTCGGTGGTTGCGCGCTTGGTAAAGGATAGATTGGTATCATGATAGTTTTGATGGGCGTTGCCGGCGCTGGTAAGAGTATGCAAGGGCGTTTACTAGCCGACGAAAAAGGTTTTGCCTGGATCTCTACTGGAGAAATATTGCGCGTATTGGTGACAGGCAAACGTCGTCAAGAAATGCTACAGGGAAAATTGCTTAGTGATGGTGAGATGATCCGATTAATCGATAAAGTTTTAGACCTTATAAATCTTCAGGAAGAATTTATATTGGATGGGTTCCCCAGGACTACCAAGCAAGCTGACTGGCTAATAGATCAGACGCATATGGAGCGATTCAAAATTAGCGCCGTGATTCATTTAACAGCATCCGAAGAAGTAGTGCTGGCACGTCTCCAAAAACGTGGTCGTCAAGATGATACTGAAGAAGCTATTCGCCAGCGGTTCGAAGAATATCGAGCTGTGACCGTGCCTATACTCGAGCACTTTAGAGACAATGGCGTAAAGGTTATAGATATCGATGCTGCCCAGACCCCAGAAGCAGTTCATGCAGAGATCATTAAAAACGTACGGGCTTAGATGTATACAAGAGTAAAAACAGCCGCCGAGATTGAGTCGATGCGGACTAGCGGTAAGATGCTGGCTACTGTGCTCGATTATCTTAAGCAGAAGCTCGAGATAGGCATGACTACCAAAGACTTAGCCAACTTGGCCAGCCAAAAATTAACAGAACTAGGTGGTAAGCCTGCATTTTTGGGCTACCATGGCTTTCCAGACGTAATCTGTATATCGATCAACGATGAAGTCGTGCATGGTATACCTAGTACTCAAAAAATTATTCAGGATGGCGATCTAGTAAGCCTAGATTTTGGGGTTAATTATAATGGCATGATAACTGATAGTGCGATAACTGTTGTAGCCGGCACATCAAATAACAAACAAAAGCAACAGCTTGTGAATGTTACCGAGCAATCTATGTATGATGGGATCGCCCAATTACACCACAAGGTATCGGTAGGGGACATATCCAGTGCTATTCAAAAGACGTTAGAAAAACAACACTATGGCATTGTTCGAGATTTGGTTGGGCATGGTGTTGGGCATGATTTACACGAAGAGCCAAATATCCCAAACTACGGTAAGGCCGGCAAGGGCAATGTGCTTGAGGCCGGTATGACAATAGCAATTGAACCCATGGCAACACTGGGCGATCATCGAGTAACGCTTGATGCTGACGGCTGGACTATTCGAACAGCCGATGGCTCGTTGTCTGCGCACTTTGAACACACGATTTTGATAACCGAAACAGGCAGCGAAACACTAACTGCAATCTAGCAGACTTGTCGCGATATAGCTCAAGCGTTATACTGGCGTCATGCGAGAGCAAGCGCCTCACCATTTTTTTGGACTTGATATTGGTACTAGCACTGTACGCTGTATTGTTGGCATGTTGGAACCGGGCGGTGAACAAGACGTCTTGTCTGTTATAGGCTATGGCAGCGCACCAAATGTTGGCATGCGCAAAGGAGCGGTTGTGCATGTTGATGACGTGTCTAGGGCTATTGAAGCCGCGGTAACAGATGCCGAACGTCTTTCAGGCGTTCGAATATTGGATGCCACAGTAAACATAAATGGATCTCACGTCACCGGGATAAACTCTAGGGGCGTAATCGCCATAAGCGCTGCCAATCGAGAGATTACAGATGACGATCGTTTAAGGGTAGAAGAAGCCGCTACTATAGTAAAATTGCCGCCAAATCGCGAGATAATACAAGTCTTTGCTAAGAACTATCGGTTAGATGGCCAGGATAATATTAAGGATCCTGTTGGTATGCAAGGTGTTCGATTAGAGGTAGACACTCATATCGTAACTGCCTCAACTCCTAATTTACGTGCACTGGATTTAGTGCTCGATAAGTCACATATTCATGCTAACCATCATAGTGTTTCTAGTTTGGCTGCGGCTGAAGCCGTGCTAACTCGTCAGCAAAAGGAATCAGGCACTGTATTACTGGATATTGGCGCAGGTACAACTAACCTAGTGGTTTTAGAAGAAGGTGAAGTTCAGCATGTAGCTGTTCTGCCTATCGGTGGTATGAATATAACTAACGATCTTGCAATTGGCCTAAAGACTGACCTGGATGTGGCCGATTTGGTCAAGCTAGAGCATGGTGGGTTAGGTAAAAATGCCAAAAAAGGCCGAGTCTCGGTAATAGTTAATAAGGTTAGACATGAATTTGACGCCGAAGAGATCGAGATGATCGTAGAAGCCAGGGTCGAAGAGCTTTTCGAGATAGTCGACAAAGAGCTCAAAAAAATCCATCGCTCTCGTAAACTGCCGGGGGGAGTAATGTTGGTGGGCGGGACTGCCAATCTGCCAGGTATTGCCGAATTTGCAAAAGAAAAGCTTCAGTTGGCCGCACGGGTGGGCAAATTACAGCCCTTAGCAGGTCTAATGGACACAATCCAAGACCCAGCTTACAGTAGCGCAGTTGGTCTTATGCTTCTAGATATGCTGTTAGCGCCATCCACTGAACAAAATAACGGACAACCAAACAGTAGTGTCGGCGGTCTAATCGAAGGCTTGTTCAAAAAATTTAAGCGTTAGCATTCACCAACCAAGAGTGCTGAACTAATTAATTACGACATTGGTTTTGACTGGCATCGATTGCGAGTAAGTAGCGTGTGCAGTATACTAAGCTAGTAACAACAAAGTAGTTCAAAAGGAACAATTACACGATGCCTCAAGTAGCCCCAGCAATTGAAACATTCGCTAGAATTAAAGTTATTGGAGTCGGTGGTGCGGGCGGTGCCGCAGTCAATCGAATGGTTGATGCCGGTGTTGAGAACGTTGAATTTATAGCTATTAACACCGACGCTCAGGCACTACATCATTCTAAGGCTCAAACCAAAATCCATATCGGCCGTGATGCTACCCGTGGCTTAGGGGCCGGTGCTGATCCAACTGTTGGTCGAAAAGCCGCCGAAGAATCTATCGACGAGATTAAAAAAGCCATCGAAGGCGCGGATATGGTATTTGTTACTATCGGTGCTGGTGGTGGTACCGGTAGTGGAGCTGGCCATGTAGTGGCTCATGCCGCTAAGGCCATGGATATATTAGTAGTCGGTTTTGCAACTAAGCCATTTGCGTTTGAGGGTGAAAAACGTCGTCGCAATGCCGAAGACGCAATCGATAACCTACGTAACGAAGTAGACACGCTAATTGTAATACCGAACGATAGATTGCTTCAGACTATTGATCGTCAAACTCCGCTTATCGAAGCATTTAAGGTGGCCGATGATGTTTTGAGGCAGGGTGTTCAGGGGATATCGGACCTTATAACTGTGCACGGACTTATCAACCTGGATTTTGCCGATGTAAAGACTGTCATGAAGAACGCAGGGTCCGCGCTCATGGGGATTGGTCGAGCAAGTGGTGACAACCGTGCCGTTGAAGCTGCTCAACAGGCTATCGAATCGCCTCTACTCGAGGTATCTATAGATGGTGCTCGGGGCATTCTATTCAATGTTATTGGTGGCAACGATATCTCGATGCACGAGATTAACACGGCAGCCGAGACTATTACAGCTGCTGCCGACCCTGACGCTAACATTATCTTTGGAGCAACAATAAATCCTGAGCTGGAAGGTGAGATTATTATCACGGTAGTAGCTACTGGTTTTGACGCGGCATATTTTGCTAATCGCGCAGCATCAGCCATAGCTAGCCCTAGCTCAACAACTAGCGACGAAGCCAATACTACAGATCCGGAGTCAGAAGACGTATCAGGCATTAACATGGATCTTAATAGTAATCACGAAGATGGTGCGGCTGACTTCCATAAAGAAGCTGGACCAAATATATGGGCTTTAGATCATGATCACGAGGAGTCAAACTCTGACGAAAACGTACAGTATCCATTCGGCAACGAAGATGAATCTCAAAACGCCGAAGAAGAGCTAGAGAAGCCATCGTTTTTGCGACGTCTCAAGAAACGACGCTCCGATAAGCAAAATCAGGATGTCGGCCAAAAAGAAGAGTAATGTGGCTCGCTACGTACTAAATAATACAGCAACAAAAAGCTTGAAAAACGCTATACATAGCGCTATGCTTTTAAGCATAGACACTATATATAGTCGAAATCAAATAGTCCGACCATATGTGGCAGAAGCACGTTTCGGTTCAATAAAGGAGGTGCAATTACATGAGGTGTAGTCAATGCCATATGGCAGACACAAAGGTAATTGAGTCACGTGATGTAGCTGATGGCGAAGCGGTTCGACGACGTAGAGCATGCACTAAGTGTGCATATCGATTCACGACTTACGAACGGCTCGAGCGCCCGCAACTAGCAGTAATCAAGAACAATGGCGTCCGCGAGATGTTCGATCGAGAAAAACTGCTAGCGGGGTTGTATCGAGCATGCGAAAAAACATCAGTCACAAGCCTGCAGCTCGAAAAGTTAGTGGCTAGTATCGAGCATGAGCTATATGCTTGTGGAGATACAGAAGTAGCATCATCTAAGATTGGTCAGATGGTCATGGATCATTTAGCAGATCTTAACGAAGTGGCATATGTTCGATTCGCGAGTGTCTATCGTCGTTTCAAGGATATTGCCGGATTCGAAAAAGAACTTTCGCAAATTCGAGAGCACAAAACGGGACACGTCAAGGATTAGGGTCTTGACGGTTGCCCGCTGAAATTCACTAGACAACTAGGTGTATAATTACATACGCAAAGTCTACTGAAGAGTAGCGGGGAGCAAGGTAACACTTTTTGAGACGGGTGTTACGTAACTCTAAACAAAAATCATTAATAAAACTAAACAAAGTGAGGGTAACACTATGGGACAAACGACAATCCTGGGTAACAGGCGGCTGTTTACTCGGCCAAATACTAAGGGCTATGACGCCGTAAAATGGGTTAAACGAGATTCTATAATCGCTAATCCGATGACCGGCAAGAACGTTTTTGAGCAATTGGGTGTTGAGTTCCCAGAGGATTGGTCGCTTAACTCAATTAATATTGTGGCGCAAAAATACTTTACAGGCACGCCAGGTACGGCCGAGCGCGAATCTTCACTCAAGCATCTAATCGATCGAGTTGTAGACACGGTTGCTCGTCAGGGTATGCAAGAGGGTTATTTTGAGGCCGATGATGAGGCTGAAGATTTCAAAGAAGAACTTAAATATGTTCTGGCCACACAAAGAGCGGCTTTCAACTCGCCCGTCTGGTTTAATATCGGTGCGGTTGGTCGTTCTCAGCAAGCCAGTGCTTGTTTTATCTTGGCAGTAGAAGACACTATGCCAGCTATCCTAAACTGGTATAAAGAAGAAGGCATGATATTTAAGGGCGGTTCAGGCTCGGGCATTAACCTAAGTAGCATTCGTTCTTCGGTCGAAAAGCTAGGCAAGAGTGCCGGTACGGCTTCTGGCCCCTTAAGCTTTATGCGTGGTGCCGATGCTTCAGCAGGAGCAATCAAGAGTGGCGGTAAGACTCGTCGGGCAGCCAAAATGGTTATTTT
>CAYXYR010000034.1:0-9892 GCA_964469435.1 uncultured Candidatus Saccharibacteria bacterium
GGTGCCCATAGCGAGAGGGAAACACCTGTTCCCATGCCGAACACAGCAGTTAAGCTTCTCTGCGGTTACAATACTTGGGTCATCAAGCCCTGGGAAAATAGCACGGTGCCGAATTATAGAAAAAACCACCCTTACCGGGTGGTTTTTCTTTTATGACAATTAAACCCTGTAATTTATTGCAGTAAATATGTTTAAACCGTGGCCATTTTGCGTGACGGTGTTATTTATTAATCAAAAGTATAACGCCCGCTATGACCATAATCATCCCAACGCCAGACTGTAGAGATAGGCTTTCGTGGAGTAGTAGTACACCCCCAATTGCGGCAACTATAACTTGTGTCATTTGAATAGAACGGACTATTCCGCTATTTGGACCAATCTGCAGGGCTTTCACTGAAAGAATATTAGTCACTACTGCTATAGTCGCAAGAAGTAAGAACCACTTTACAGATGAGGCAGGTATTCTAAGTTTCTTTGACGAAGACAGTAAGCTAATTAGTAGGAATATAACACCGGTTGTTAGCCAAAACCAAGTATTTACTGTTAGTACCGAAAGATGTTGTTTGGAGAGGTAGCTCAGCAATAAAACTATTGATCCGAAGCCTAACGCAGAGAGTAGCGAATATACATACCAACTCATATCTGGAGTATACCAAAAACAAACCGTTTAAAATATCGGTCAATGGTAAAATATGCTCATGAAGTTAAATAGTGTGTCAGGGATAGTTTTTGCGGTGAAAGATTTAGGCAAAAGCGTTGAATTTTACGAAGAGGTCGGTTTTATCTTCAAGAATATAGAACCAACCTACGCTAAAGCCTACTTTAACTGGTTTTGGCTGGAGTTTGTACAACAAGACGCACTAGAGCCATCTGTGTTTAAAAAAGCAGCTGACATAGCTTCTGGGGGCCGGGGTAGCGGCCAGTTTATACAGATAGGAGTGCAAAGTGCTGACGATACTTACAATGAACTAGTTGCAAAGGGGCTAAAGCCATTTAATGAACCGCAGACTTTTCCTTGGAAGCGACGAGAGTTCATTTTACAAGACCCAGACGGCTACCGACTCGTATTCTTCGAGAAGAAGTAAATTATGAATCAAGATAATCTTAGAAAATTTCTTTATAAAGCAAATATGCCTCATGCTAGTGGTTCGGCAAATATGAAAAGTGAGTCAAATGGATCGCGCACAATAGTCTACGAAGAAGGCTCATGGCAAATGCACGATAACTTCTTCGGTGGCGAACCATACGGAGGTAGGCAAGTTGTTCTTTATAAAGGGGAGCCAGTATGGATGTGTGTTTATTACGGTTATGTAGTTAAAACACGATCATCTGCAGATGATGTATACGACTTTCTGCGTGAGGCATTGCAATCTTCGCCCGAGGAGTTGCCACTTCGAGGCCCAAATAGTTACAAAAAAGGAGATTTTGAATATCGATTTGAAGTTCCAAATAGTGTAGAAGCGTTTGATACCGAAGAAGTTATACTTGAGAATGGTCAACGGGTTTATTGGGCTCGCCTGACAGGCGGCTGGGTGGACCAGCGCTTTAAGGGTAGTGTCTAGGGTATACTGGTGACAGGAGGATATGAAATGAAAAGCGAAAGAAACGTAGTCAAGGTAGTGAATAAGGGTGGTCCAGTGGGTGGAACACTGTTTTTGGCTTGGGTAGGGGCGTTGGTCTATTTTGTCCAGAATTCTGTTGGTTTCGGCGGTTTTATATTGGCCGTACTTAAGTCAATTGTATGGCCGGCCTACGTTATGCACGCGGTACTTGGGCTACTGCGCCTCTAGAGTAGTAGAATTATTTTGAGGCTTTCGTGATATTCTGCTTAACACGGAATAAGGTGATCTTTTTGACTAAATCCAGGGGTATTGGTTGGTCTATAGGGAATTGGACCGCTCCCTTGGAGGTTTTATAAGCCTTCATGTCGTCTAGGAAAGTTGCAATGCCGTCTGCGCCAGGGTAAAACCCTATATGGTGATCGTAAGCAGCAAAGTGGACCAGATTACCATGATAGGCGAAGGTAGGAATACCGTAGCTGATTTTTTCTTGAGCCTGTGGGGCGGAATCTTTAATGGCCGTGCGTATTTCTTGGAGAAGTGCCTGCATGTTTATAGGAAAATTACTGATGTATTCATCAATATCTTTATAGTGGTTCATTTCTCGTCTCATAAATGCCCCTAAAGTCTTATGCCCGCTAAGTTTTGCTTGGCTTGCTGACTCTGCGTAAAAGGTTCATTGTAATGCGGATTAGGTATAAATTTGGGGTGATCGAGGTCAATGCACCCTACAATAAAGCTACGAGGGATTATCTGGTGACCACCAGAATCAAAATCTAGAAAATAATTAATCCATTGCAAGGTAAGCACTACGTAGACATCGCTGGCCGAGTAGGTGTCGCTATGATCAGGATTATTCAGAATGCTTCGTATCTCTTCGTAACGACTGGGCTTGTCGGGAAAAGCTATGATGATAACTGCATTTGAACTTTCGTTACCAATTGATTTACGACCTGCCAGAGTCTTGATATTTGCGGCGGTGGCTTCATCGGGAGGTAAGTCTGGCAAGTATTCTAGGCTGCCATGATTCGTGCTGCTATGTAGGGGTGATAGTAAGCCGAAGAGGTCTTGTGCGCCCAGTTCAGTACCGAATTGTATGCCACTCTCGAAAATATTATCTGTATCACCTATGTTGGCCCTGTAAGCAAGTCTCAGACCGGGTTGATTTGGCTGGGCTTGGATGGCAATCTCTCCGTGGGTACTAACCAGTCTGATATCGGCAGCCGATACGCTAATATTTGCTTCCATGATTAGTAGTATAAAGTATTGACACTAACAGGCTATAGTGATATCATAAGCGTAATTCTGTAAGAGAGGGTTCTCGCTTTTTGTGGGGACCCTCTTTTGTACACAGAGGCAATGTGGGACGAGTAAACTAACGTGGAGGCCAAACATGGCTGGAACAAAACAAGGCGGCAAAGCTGCTGCTAGCACAAACAAAGCTAAGTACGGCTCTGATTTTTACGCAAAAATCGGTGCTATGGGTGGTAAAAAAGGCCGCACCGGCGGTTTTTATGCCAACCGCGAGCTTGCTCGTATTGCTGGTGCTAAAGGCGGTCGTATTAGCCGTCGCACTAAGCGAGCTGCCTAAATCTAAGGGTAGTTTGTAAAAACCGCTCCCACGTGGAGCGGTTTTTTTATATGCTCAAATACACTAAGGTGTAATATGAGTTAGGGGTAAATTATGCAAAGAGATAAAAACTCAGTTCTTTCGCTTTATTTCGGGGGCAGTGTTATGCCAGTCATGTTTCTGGCAGGCCAGGCTACCGGACAAATATATAAACATTTTAATCCTTACGGTACAGACATAAATAACGGCTTAGCATATCTAAGACAAATTCTATTGGCGGCTTTTTGTGCAGGTGTTATAACGGGCTTGCTGTCGATTATTTATGGCGTAAAAGGGGTAAGCGGTCCAGACAAGGACCTTGCTAAAATCGGAATTCTGTTGGCAACATCGCCCTTGGTGGTGCTTGTTATTTTGGGTATTGTGCGGGCAATATTCCCATTCTAGATAGGCTTAGAAGTCGATTTTCGTCGTCGGTACGGCCTGCAAAGGCGTGATGCCGAGACGTGCCACACAGTTTTGCAATTGTGGCACTGATAAGTCCGGTGATCAGTCTGTAGGCTACAAGATGTACAGGATGGGCAAGTACTGCGCTGGTAAAGCCAGTCACGGTAGGTGTCTAGGCAATCTTGGATATGCTCAGGATCTATATTGATGTGATAGTTAGCCGCTAATTCTTCGGCCTTATGCCATGCGGCTACCTCTATGAGTAATAGCTCAAAATCACTTGCGAATGTTTTATGTTCGAGTAGGGCATGTGATAATTCATGGAGTAGTGACCATTGCGCCACAGACTCATCTTTTTGATCTTGAGAGTAGTGAATCGCTTCTTGCTTGGGCGACCAATAAAAACGCTTGCCAGCAACGAAGTTAAGGTTTGGGAAGTCGGCCTGAATTGTTTGCAGTAGTTTATGCATAGGTATCTTTTGCTAGCAAGTAGCAACCATAAATAACGGCTTCTTCGGGTCTTTTGGCTTGTCTTACGGGCGGTATGGGTACAAGAGGCATCTCATAGCTCTTTAGTTCGTTTAATAGCGGGGTTTTGAATTTGGCAAAGTTACTGCCTACGCCACCACCGATAACAATTACTTCAGGTTGGATGGTAGCAATTAGATCTATAAGGCCCAGTGCGATGGCATGTGCTATATCTTTCCAGGCGCTGGTCTCAGTGATCTCGCTGGCTAGTTTGCCGTATTTGGCTACGATTGCTTTACCAGAGGCAAAACTCTCCCAGGTAGCCAGCTTGTCTTTGTGCTCTAGGAGCATTTGTCCACTTTCACTATCCAACATTGAGGGCACTAGCTTGCCATCGACTACCAGGCCAGAGCTTATGCCGGTGCTAATGGTCACGTAAAGGACCTTACTAAAGGAGTTTTTTAACTCATGTGCCTCCGAGAGCGCAGCGAGCTTTGTGTCGTTCTCTATTATGACAGGACAGCCAATAATTTGCTCGATATCATGTCGCAGAGGGGCATTATGCCAGGCCAGATTACCAAAAGCCAAGGCGTTGCCCGTCTTACGGTCAATCTTGCCTGGGGCGGCAACACAGCTGGCCCTAAAGTCATCGCAATCCAGATTAGCTAAATTTGTTCGAAAAATGGCTATAAAGTCATTGTAGGCCTGCGGTGTGGCGAACTTATAACTCTTAGTTAGCTTGCCGGCATCTGTAAATGAGGCTAATAAAGTTTTGGTCCCTCCGATGTCGACTGCCAAGTACATGCCACGTAGTATAAAGTAGAAAGCCAAAACCATAAAGCATTAGCCATGGTTGCTAACAGAGGAGTAAAGGAGTATAATTAGTTTAAATCTGATCGGAATTACAACTCAAGGGTTGCCGCAGAAATAAGGAGGCATGTATTACCATGTCAAAATCAGCAATAACCATGGACGACTTGCTGGCGTCTGCAGAAATTAAACAACTAAAAGCCGGAGATGTTGTCGAAGGCAAAATCACCTCTGTGCGGAAGCATGAGGTCTGGCTAGATCTAGGCCCAAATGGTGTGGGTGTCGTGATGCGTCGCGAGATTGGGCACGGGCAAAAGCTAGAGGTCGGCGATAGTGTTACAACTAGCGTGGTCGACCCAGAGATGGATGAAGGTTACGCGTTGCTTAGCATGAAGCGAGCCGTAAAAGACAAGGGTTGGGATGAGTTACAACGAGCTTTTGAAGCTCAAGAAATCCTCGAGATTAGCCCATATGATGCCAACCGCGGCGGTTTGCTAGTTGAGCTAGAAGGTATTCGAGGCTTCCTGCCTGTTAGCCAGTTGGCCGCCGGGCATTACCCTAGGGTATCTGGGGCCGATAAGGATGAAATATTACAGAAACTCAACGCTCTGGTTAATCAACCAATGCGCGTTCGCATTCTGGACGTTAGCCGCAAAGACAATAAACTGATCTTTAGCGAAAAAGAGGCAATCAAAGATGACATGCAGTCGCGTCTAACCGAACTTAAGGTTGGCGACGAAGTCGAAGGTGTAGTAACTGGCGTGATCGACTTTGGTGCTTTTATGAATGTTGACGGTATCGAAGGCTTGGTACATATCTCAGAAATATCCTGGGAGCGTGTAGAAGATCCTCGTGAGTACGTTAAGCCTGGGCAAAAGCTCAAGGCCAAAATCATTGCTATCGATAAAGATCGCCTAAGTCTAAGCCTCAAGCAGATGAGCGAAGATCCATGGCTACACGAAGTAAAAGCTTTCAAAAAGGGTGAGGTTGTTGAGGGTAAGGTAACTCGAATTACGCCATTTGGTGCATTTGTACAACTTAGTCCATCAGTAGAAGCACTAGTCCATGTATCAGAGATGAGCGATGATGACGGTGTAGACCCAGAAAAGATATTCCAACTCAACGAGAAGAAGCAGTTTAAGGTTATCGATATCGATACTGACGCTCGCAAAATCGCACTGAGCCTAAAAAACGCTAAATAGACCACTATGTAAGCTTTTCAAGAAAGGAGGCGCACCATGGCACAAACCGTCAAAATCGAAGACCACATCACCGTCGGTGCGCTTGCCGAGAAACTAATGCTGCCGGTAACTAAACTTATCGGTGAGCTGATGAAGAACGGAGTAATGGCGACAGTTAACGAGCGGATAGATTTCGATACAGCTCAGATTATTGTTGATGAACTCGGTTTGGAAATTAGCCTTGAGAAAGCAAAATCAGCCGAGGATGCACCGGTTGTGCGCGAGAAACGCGCCAAAAACGTTGAAGGCGATAGCCGTCCACCCGTCATTGCTGTTATGGGCCATGTCGATCATGGTAAGACGTCTCTACTAGATTCCATTAGAGGTGCCGAAACCGCCAAAGGCGAGGCCGGTGGTATTACTCAGCATATCTCGGCTTACCAGGTCAAACACAAAGATCGACAAATTACCTTTCTAGATACTCCGGGTCATGAAGCGTTCGCCGCCTTGCGCGAGCATGGGGCTGTTTTGACTGATTTGGTTATAATTGTCGTCGCTGCCGATGACGGCGTGAAACCCCAAACAATCGAGGCTATTCGTTTTGCGCGAAAAGCCGGGGTAAAGATGATCGTGGCTATCAACAAGATAGACAAAGAAGGCGCTAATGTGCCTCAGCTCAAACAACAACTCGCAGAACAAGATCTTCTGGTAGAAGAATGGGGGGGCGATACAATTACTGTTGAGGTCTCTGCCAAAACCAAGCAGGGTATCGATAACTTGCTAGATATGGTGCTTTTAGTGGCTGATGTAGAAGAACTAAAGGCGCCAAAAGCTGGTCCTGCCAGTGGTTTAGTTATTGAAGCCCACATGGAGCAGGGTCGTGGCCCGGTGGCTATTTGTCTAGTAGAATCTGGAACTTTGCGGCCAGGTGATTTTGTTGTTGCAGGTGCAACATATGCTAAGGTACGTAACTTAGAAGAAACCACTAAAAACACCTTAAAAGAAGCAGGCCCATCGACACCAGTATTGATCACTGGCTTCAAACATCTGCCCGAATTTGCCGACGAGTTTAGTGTTGTAAAAAATGAAAAAGAAGCTCGTCTTTTGGCTAATAAATTTGCTCAAGACCGTAAGTCTGAGGTTGGCAATAGTGATATTGGCAGTAGTGAGCTGATTCGTATTATCAATCGCAGTCGTCAGCTGACCGAGTTACCAATTATCCTAAAAGCAGATGTTCAGGGTTCGTTAACATCAGTTGTAGACAGCCTCAAGAGCTTAGACAACGACGAAGTGGCTATCAGGGTAGTTCGTAGTGGGATTGGTGCCATAACCGAGAGTGATGTCCATACGGCGCACATATCCAATGCCATTATGTACGGTTTTAATGTGCAGCTGCCGACCAATATTAAGAGAATTGCGGCTCGCGATAAAGTATCGGTGCGCTTGTACTCGGTTATTTATGAGCTTATCGATGATGCCAGAGAAGAACTAAGTAAACTTTTAGCTCCTGAAGTTATCGAAAAGAACTTGGGTTCATTGAAAGTAAAGGGTATTTTTAAAACCACCAAGACCGAAGTTATCTGTGGGGGTGAGGTTTTGTCGGGCAAGTTATCTGTTCCTGCTCATGCCAGGGTAATGCGCGATAAAGAGGTGTTGGCGGATCAAGTAGAGGTGGTAAACTTGAAGCGTGGACCTCAAGACGCAAAAGAAGTATTCGAGGGCGAAATGTGCGGGCTTAGCTTGCAGACAAATTCTCGACTGGAACTCCAGGAGGATGACGTTATCGAGTTCTTCTCACGCGAAACAGTTACTAGACACCTCTAGCCAGACGGTAGCGCATAAAAAGGTTAAACTATGGAAGATAGATTTCCTGGCATAAAACGAGAGCAAGGCTCCGACGATGACGACAATGAAGAAGGTCGTCCAAGTCGTGGCAGGGCTGATTTTGTGCGCCGTGGGATTCCGAGCGATGCTCTGTTTCGACGTATGTTCGAAAACTCTAGAGGTGATAGTATCGAAGAAGACGATGATGAAGAGGACGAAGATGATACTACTGTGGGTGAAAAGAAACGTCCTGCGAGCAGACGCTTTCGAAGATCCTTTGGCAAGTTATTTCGACGACGAATTGTAGATGGCCCGCAGTTATTACCCGAGGGAAATCCGTCTGATACCGAAGCTAATCCTGCTCATCCCCCCGCCGAAAATGTAGTACCAACACATAATTTTGGTGACTGGCTAAGGAGAATGTCTAATGGCCTGGACGAAGAAACATCAGAGCCAGGTGATGAAGTTAGTACTGATGAGTCAGAACATAATCTTGGTCGGCCACGTATAAGTGTTGCTGAGTTGCTTACGCGTATTTCTAGTGAAGTTGATGAATCAGCGCCAGATATGGGTGATGTAACTATTGGTTCCGAGCAACAAATGCCCCTCGATGACGTTCACGAGCAAATTGGCCTGCCTGCAGAGGCTCCAGCCGAGACTGTAGATGTTATCGATGCCGAAAACCCACAGGACGTCGAATACGGACAAATTGGCCAAACCGAGAGTATACATCAGATCTTGCAGAGACAATCCGGCGCCGAAGCAGGTGTTGATCATAACCAACCTAGTGGTGTGGAGTCTATACCAGGAAACACCACCATAGTTAACGAAACTTATAATACTATTAATGGCTGGGGGCCAGCTCTAGTAGTGGATCAGCTTAGTCGACGCCGTGATAGAAAAATAAAGAGGCATGATAAACAGCAAGACAGGCGAATCAATGAAGTCGAGAAGTCTCAAGTCGAACAAAGTAAGGAATCTGTAAACGATTTGCAGTATCTAAAAAATAAGGTAGATAAATTACAGCAAACTGTTGTGAATCCTGCTCCTGCGGAGGTGGTTAGCATAGATAAGTCTGTTGTTCCTGAACGTTTGGCTTCGCCAATCGAATTGCCAGAAAAGTTCACTCCTCAAATGGCCAAAGCAGAAGTAAAAATTGCCCAAGAACAGAGAGAAGTGCCGAATAAAGTAGACAGAATAACAACAGCTGAGGTAATCCAAAAAACAGTGGAAAAAGCCGCTGAAGAGGCTGTTCCGATCGAATCACTGTATGAACGTCGCCATGAAATTAAAGGTAATGACGACTTTGCTGCTAGCGCTGAAGCCGCCATTAAAACCGATACTAATTATGGCGTAGAACCACAGGCTCACGATGATTCAAGAGAGATTGCTGCGCGGTTGATCGAACAAGACAACCGACGCGTCACCACTAATAATAGTGATTTGTATGGTCAAGCGGCCAAGGGCGGAGCACTTTTGGCGGTTTTGATTATCGTGGCATTCCTAGTAATTTATATGCTCAGCAGATAGATTTTGGTAAAATACTATAAGCAAAGGACAAATATGTTTAAACTCGACGACAATTTACTACAAGAACTGGGTCTAGGTGCCTTGCCAGCTGCCGAGAAGAACCGAATGCTCAGCCATATCTATGAAACTTTAGAGATGCGTGTCGGTATGAAGTTGGCTCAAAAGATGACCAACGAACAACTTGATGAGTTTGAGGCATTTATCGACCGAAATGATGAAGCTGGGGCACTAAGATGGCTAGAAACCAACTTCCCAGACTATAAGCAAGTGGTAGCTGACGAGCTAGAGGCTCTGAAGACAGAAGTTAAAACAGCGGCACCTCAAATCATAGCGGCATCACAGCAAGCTCCAGAAGCGCCAGCTGTTTAAACACGACTGCCGTAGCCGGCTAAAAACGAAGCAATATCCATCTCGGGTTTGCCTGCTGGTTTTAGACTGTCTATTGCCAGCCCCTGATCACTGGTTACTATAGTTAGTCCACGCTTAGTCACTATTTTATCGCCGGG
>CAYXYR010000035.1:0-9678 GCA_964469435.1 uncultured Candidatus Saccharibacteria bacterium
CGAAATAGAACTTTTTCTATCTGTTATTTTTTTGAACTGTTCTGCTTGGCAGGGGATACAGGACGATTATAGAACTTTAATAGGGGTGGAAGCGGAAAGAAATAATGTAAAAAGCACATTGCTAGACAAAGATAAAAAAGGTCTATATTATCCTGTTTCTACACTACCAAATAGGGAGTATAGTTAAATATATGAAAGTATCCAACAAATCGCTTTGGACGACCGTAACAATTGGTTCATCTGTTGGACTTATTGCATCATTAATTCAAACAATTGAACGAATAAATAGTGCTCTAAACCCAAAAGTAGCTTTAAGTTGTGACCTGAATTCAATATTCAGCTGCACTAATGTCTTTAATGCTTGGCAATCACGTGTTTTTGGTTTTTCCAATTCACTAATATGTATGATCTTCTTTGCGACTACTGCCGGGCTAGCGCTTGCAGCGCTTACTGGTAGCAAACTTAACTTAAAGTTGCGATACGTTTTCCAATTTTTCTCAGTTTTTTTCCTTGCTTTTGGAGCTTGGTATTTATGGCAAAGCACATTCCGTATTGGCTACATTTGTATTTTCTGCATATTTTGCTACAGCGCAGTTATCGCTATGAACTGGGCATGGTTTAGGATTAACTACAAAGATTACAAGTTAAGTAAGAATATGAAGACAAAAATCCAACAATTTGTAGACAACGGTGGAGATATATTTATCGCCATCATTTGGGCAATAGTCATTGCTGCAATGATTATCTTCAAGTTCTGGTAAGTGGCCTCGAATTAGCAGTAATAAAGACTTGGCTGTCTTTTTCGTGATATTTACAGCTATTCAGACAACCTAAACTCGTATCAATTATGTAAGAATAATGGGGGACTGGGTGAATGGAATCGAACTTTTTTGTAGCAAAAAAGTCTACAACTCAATCTGTAGACTTTGTAAAAACAACGTGGCAGGGGCGGGGGGACTCGAACCCACGGCCTTCGGTTTTGGAGACCGACGCTCTAGCCAGCTGAGCTACGCCCCTACAGTTGGCACAACAGTAATAATAATCTATCAAAGAGTTATTGTCACGCTGTTAATCTTTTCAAAATTTAGTAATTCTGATATACAATATAAACACTGTTATGAGTAAAGTTGTCCCAAACAAGCCATTGTTCATCATGTTGTACGGTTATCCGGGCTCGGGTAAAACGCACGTGGCCAGACAACTAAGCGAAACTATCCACGCAGCTCACTTACATAGCGATCGAATTCGCGGCGAACTTTTTACCGAACCACGCTATGACAAAGAAGAGAATGGCATTGTAGAGCACCTGATGCTATATATGACCGAAGAATTTTTGCGAGCCGGTGTGAGCGTTATATTTGATGCTCCAACCGACCGTCTGGTAGAGCGCCGCGAGCTGCGCAACATTGCGCGGAAATCAAAAGCACAAACCCTGCTTATTTGGCTACAAATTGATGCAGACAGTGCCTACGCTCGCTTGAACAAACGTGATCGCCGTAAAAGCGATGATAAATTTGCGCGCACCTATAGCCGCAAGGACTTCGAATCGGCAATAAGCAAAATGCAAAATCCTCGTGAAGAAGATTACATGGTTATTAGCGGTAAACACACATTCAACACTCAACGTAGTGCGATTATCAAGAAGCTATACGAAGTAGGCGCCATAACCATTAGCAATACCACCTCAAACGTAGTCAAACCAGAACTTGTAAATTTGGTACCGAATCCTTTCTCTGGCCGGGTTGATCAAGAACGCCGGAATATAGTCATTCGATAGATGGCATATAAAACTGTATCGTTACCAGAAATAGGCGAGATACGGTTAGTAAAAAACCGCCAGGCTAGATCCTTGAAGATATCGTTAGCCGGTGATGGCAGTATAAGAGTAACCTTGCCACCTTGGGTACCCTACCAAGCAGGTATACAGTTTGCAGCATCAAAAAAAAGTTGGATATTAGAAAATCGTCAACAGCCTATACTTCTGGAACACGGAATAAATATCGGCAAGCAGCACACTTTATACTTCAAAAAAGCATCTAACCAAGACAAAATAATATCTCGTCTTGGCAACTCATTATTAACAGTTTCATTCCCGAACTATCTAGAATGGGACAATCCAGAAGTTCAAAACAAGGCAAGACTTTCAGCCCAAAAGGCTTTAAAAAAACAAGCCGAAACGTTACTACCCAGCAGACTTGAAGATCTTGCTCAGGAATACAACTTTACATATAGCTCCGTTAGCGTTCGACAGCTGAAAGCCAGATGGGGTAGCTGTAACAGCAAGCAAGAGATTGTGCTCAATTATTACCTAATGCAACTACCTTGGGCCTTGATCGATTATGTATTACTCCACGAGCTGTCCCATACGAAAGCCCTGCATCATGGACCTGATTTTTGGAAGGTTTTTGAAGCCGTATTACCTGGCGCTAAACAGCGCCGCAAAGAACTTAAGGACTTTAAACCAGCAATTTAGTTGGCTTCAACCGACTTGCCAGCCAGAACAAAAACAAAGATAATAAGCTTATGCCTATGCCAAAAACAAAAGAGCCAGCTCCCGTTGCTGCTGTTCTCGAGCGAGAGCGGCTTACCAGCCTAATTAACAGTATGGCCGACGGAGTAATTGCAATTGACAACAAACTTAAAGTAATTGTCTACAACGGTGCGGCTCTAAACATTCTAGACACCAACACACTCGTACCTAATGCCGACCTTACCAAAGTCTTCAAACTTACCGACAAAAAAGACAAACAAATAGATTTGCATGAGTTAATCAAGCCAATCCGCACAGCCTGGTCTTCGCGTGATTACCGACTGACATACGGAGATAAAAGCAGGATAAATCTGTACATAAGCATTGCTCCTGTCCACCTTGGTTATGGTAAAAACACCGATCAGGGCTATGTAATTGTTTTGCGCGATATAACCCATGAGAAATCTCTCGAAGAAGAACGTGACGAATTTATTAGTGTAGTTAGCCATGAACTGCGCACGCCTATAGCTATTGCGGAGGGCAACATTAGCAACGCCGAGTTTATAGCCGAAAAACGCAAAGACATACCCGACATCAACCAGGCCCTAAAGCAGGCTTATGACCAAGTTACATTTTTGTCTGGAATGATTAACGACTTGTCTATGTTATCTCGCGCCGAACGCGGCAAACTTACAGTCGAAAAGTCCGACATAAATGCCCATGATTTGGTAAAACAACTTGCGGATGGCTATAGCCCACAGGCCGAAGCAAAAGGCCTCAAGCTACATGCAGATATCGACAGTAAACTAGAGTTACTACATTCCAGTGAGCTATATGTAAGAGAAATTCTGCAAAACTTTGTAACCAATGCAATAAAATATACCCAGAAGGGTAGCGTTACTATCAGCGCCCATGCCCAAAAGAATGGCATATTGTTCGAGGTAAGTGATACCGGTATTGGCATCAGTAAAGGTGACCAAGAAAAAGTTTTTGATAAATTCTTTAGAAGCGAAGACTTTCGGACGCGCGAAACCAACGGCACTGGCCTGGGTCTGTACGTTACAGCTAAGCTAGCAAAGCTTATTCATGCCAGCATTACACTAGAGAGCGAGATCAATAAAGGCTCTACCTTTCGGATAGATGTGCCCAACTTGCCGAAGTAACTTGACGCCTGCAATCTAATACCGTATAGTTGACAGCACCAGAACTACCGTTATAGGTAGTTTTTTAATTAGGAGGCTTTGCCCAATATGGCCAACACCACCCCGAAGAAACGAAAATTACGCACTAAGCCCGCCCAGACGGTGCGTGAACGCAGTGAAAAGAGTCAAAGTACCCAGCCAAAATCACGCCGTTTACGAAAAACAGCTGGCTTAGCTGCTAGACCATTTATAGCCATTTGGTCAGTTATAAAGAAAATTTTTCGACCATTTAAGTTCTTGTTAAAGCCATTTCAAACTAAACCGCTTCGTTTTGTTGGCCGAATGCTATATAAAGTGTTTTTTATTGGTTACTTTGTTGGTGCTTGGCGCGAACTAAAAGAAGTCACATGGCCTAATCGCAAGGAAACCCGCCAACTTACAGTGGCAGTTTTTGCTTTTGCAATTGTTTTTGGCATGGTTGTTACCGCCGTTGACTACGGACTAGATAAAGTATTTAAGCAAATTTTGTTGAAGTAAGAGGAAATTATCATGACAAAACGATACGACACCACAAAAAACTGGTACGCCATACACACCTACAGTGGCTACGAAGAAAAGGTCGCCGAGAGCATTCGCCAACGCGCCGACTCGCTTGACATGAAAGACAAGATCTTTCAGGTTCTAGTGCCAAAAGAGAAGATGATCGAAATCAAAAACGGCAAGCGCAAAGTTGTCGAAAAGCGAATCTTCCAAGGATATGTATTAGTAGAAATGAAGCTAAGCGAAGATGCCTGGTACATTGTGCGCAACACACCTAGTGTGACTGGTTTTGTGGGCAGTGGCACCGAACCAACACCCGTTAGCCAGGATGAAATGGACAAGATCAACAAACGCATGGGCTTGGAGCAGCCAAAACATAAGATGGACTACAAAGTTGGCGATGTTGTCAGCATTACCGATGGTCCGTTTAAGAGCTTCGATGGCACTATCAACGAAATCGACGAAGCCAAAGGCAAACTGAAGGTACTGGTGAATATGTTTGGTCGCGAAACTCCAGTAGAGCTCGACAGCTTACAAGTTAAGCGCGTCTAATAAAGCTTTAGCAAGTTATTGACTTTGTTGCTATTTTGGTGTATTATTTACCTCGTAAATAAGGAGTTTGTATGAGCGAACGACGTGGCTTAGGCCCAATGATCGCAGGTGGAGTTTTAGGACTTAACGCACTAGTACTAGGTATTGGTGCCGCTAATCACGAGTCGCACGTTGCAGAGGCGGCAAAAGACGGACAAGTTACAACTGTAAGCGACAACGGCTTGCTTCGTGCAGAAGTAGTGGAAGGCGCTGACGGTAAGGTTGAGACATTATCTGCTCGACCATCTGACCTAGTATTACAGCTCGGGGCAGCTGGTCTGGCTGACGCTGTAATTGTATTAGGCGCCCTTCGCAAGCGCGAAAGCTAATCAATCAATTTGATTGCAACAAACCAGGTCCACGTGACCTGGTTTTTTTGTTAGACAACAGAGGTAATCTGTAGTATAATCTACCAGTTACGCACCTTGCCGAAATGCTTCATCGGCAATTGCAAATATCAGGGCAAATTATTAGGAGTAAACATGGCAGATAAAAAGCAGGTTAAAGCTAACCTCAAAATGAAGATTCCTGCTGGCAAAGCCAGCGCAGCGCCACCAGTTGGTAGCACACTTGGTCAGTACGGTGTAAACATGATGGATTTTATCCAGCCGTTTAACGATGCTACTAAAGAAATGAAGGGTACCGTAACCGCACACATCACCATTTACGACGACCGAACAATGGACTTTCGTGTGGTTAGCCAGCCAACCGACGACCTTATTCGAGCAAAGCTAGGCATCCAAAAAGGTTCTGGCAAGCCAAATAGCGAAAAAATTGCCAAGAAATTGAGCGACCAAGCGCTAACCGAAATTGCCGAAGAAAAAGCTAAAGATATGAACGCCGAAGATATCGAGGCAGTCAAGAAAATGGTAGCCGGTACTGCACGCAGTATGGGCGTAGAGATCGAATCGTAATTTAAATAATAAATTGTGGGAGGCCGACAACGACCGTTTGCACCACGAAAGGAAACAACTATGGCAGAAGCCAAAAAATCAAAGAAGGTAGAAGATGGGGTTATTGAAGAAGATAGTAAGTCTGCGAATCAAACAGATCAGCAAGCAGAAGTAACTAATGAAGTTACTGCACAAACTACTAATAGTCAAGATAGTGCTGAAGCACAAGAAGAAAAAGTAGAAGAAGCCACCAAGACAGCCAAGGCTGGCAAACGCAGTGCCAAGGCTATTCATGAAGCCGAAGAGAAGCAAGCAAAAGAAGAGCGAAAAGCCGAAGCTAAGGAGCACGAAGGTGACAAGCCAGCTTCAAAGCCAGCACCAAAAACCCGCAGCCGCCTAGAGCGCCAGGGCAAAAACTTCCGGGAAGCCGCCAAACTGGTCGAGAAAGACAAAGAATACACACTGGCCGAGGCACTTGATCTAGCTATCAAAACTAGCAAGGTCAAGTTTGATGCCACAGTAGAAATGCACATTCGTTTGGGTGTTGACCCACGTCATGCCGATCAAAACATCCGCGAAAACCTAGTTTTGCCAGCCGGAACCGGTAAAACAGTGCGGATCGCAGTATTTGCCGAAGCCGACGACGCCGAAAAGGCCAAGAAAGCCGGTGCTGATATCGCCGGTACAGACGAGATCACCAAAGCTCTAGACAAAGGTCAGATCGCTTTTGATACTCTAATCTCCACACCAGCTATGATGGCAAAACTAGGTAAATACGCTCGCGTACTTGGCCCACGAGGGCTAATGCCTAACCCCAAGAGCGGCACTGTTACTCCTGATGTAGCTAAAGCCGTTAAAGAAGCCAAGGCAGGGCGCGTTGAATACCGCGTAGACAGCACTGGAATTGTACATATTGGTGTTGGTAAAGTTAGTTTTGGCAAAGACAAGCTAACCGAAAACGTCAAAGCAGTTGTTACTAGCGTAAAGGGTGCCAAACCTGCTAGCGTTAAAGGCAATTACTTTAAGAGCGTGTTCGTTACCACAACAATGGGACCAAGCATGCGTGTAGCCCTTAGCGAAGTCCAATAGAACAACCACACCCTGTTATACTATTCTTATGCTGATCATAGGGATAACAGGACCAATCGGCCACGGCAAATCAACCCTGGCCGATTTTTTTACTCAACTGCAGCCCGATTCTATCCATCTAGAAAGTGGCCAGCTAATTGCCGAAGTTGCCAATTTACTGAATCAACATTACCGTGACTGCCAACCAAAAACACAAGATCTAGTAGCCACTAATTTTTGGCTAAGCCACTTGCCGCCAATTATTGCTCAAGTTGTTCATTTTCATATGACAGACTCACCCATACTCACGCCACAACTAATCGCTGCCAATCCCAATAGCTATCAAAAATTATGGGAATACCTAGACAGTTGCCAGAAAAATACGGACCTATCTTCTAAAGAGATAACCATCGCCAACAAGACCTTATACCGCTCATTGCTGCAGTGGCTCGGTGCCTACGGGGAGCAGCATATAGCTAGTGGCTTGTGGTACACAGAATTATTAAATCGGGCGAAAGCAAGTAATAAGTCTTTGGCAATAATCGGTGGTGTACGTTTTGAAGCCGATGCCAAAGCAGTACAGTCGGCAGGTGGTAAAGTAATTGGTATCGTACGCCCAAATACCGACGAGATAGACCTGCAAGACCCCACTGAACGCGACCGTGCCTCGTTGCCGGTTGACTGTAAAATCATCAACAATGGTTCACTAGAACAACTTTATGCACTTACAAAAAAACTTTTGCACGATCTCCAAAACAACACCTTGCAACCAGAATACGACGCAAATAAGTTGTAATATAGTCACATCTATTGAATTGTACAGCTTTTGTTTCGTACAATAGTTGTAACCAAGGAGGGTTACAACGTTGGGCGTATACAGTAATAGCCAGATTAAACAGGCCATTAAAGAAGGGCACATAGTGTACCATCCTTATGTTGAGGAACATATCGCTGGTAGTAGTATTGATGTGACCCTGGGCAACTGGTATTACCGTACCGAACGCCCTAGCGAAGGCGGTTTTTACAATCCGTTCGATAAATATTCTGTCGACCATTACTTCAGCGGCGCCCTTAAGGCCGAAATCCACAGCGATTGGGCTCGAAAGCATGGCCGACAGTTATTCGAAAATATTCCAGCCGATCAGCCGATTATTGTCTTGCGGCCTGGTGAACGTATCTTAGCGCACACTCACGAATTCATCGGTATCAAGGCGCCTGGCACCAGCACAATGCAAGCCCGTAGTACCTGGGGGAGAAACGGTGTGGCGGTTTGTCTAGATGCTGGCTGGGGAGACCCTGGCTACATTAATCGCTGGACAATGGAAATATACAATATGAATCAGCACGAAAGTGTAGTACTGCCAGTTGGCGAACGCATTGCACAGCTAGTTTTTTACGAAACTGGGCCAGTCGATCTGGAATACAAAAAGCTAAGCGGCAAATACCAACCAGACGACAGTACCGATCTAGATTCCATCATTGCTAATTGGACTCCTGATCAAATGCTGCCTCAGGCCTATAACGATAAGCGACGTAAACCGGTGGAGATTGAAGGTTTAAAAGTAAGATGGCAGTAGCCAAACCAGAGCAAGGTTTATTTTTGGTAATCGAGGGTACCGATGGTTCGGGCAAAGGTACGCAGTTTAAATTAATAAAGGCACGACTAGAGTCAGCCGGGTACGATGTTGCTACATTTGACTTTCCGCAGTACGAAAACGAGTCAAGCTATTTCGTCCGCGAATACCTAAACGGCAAATATGGCACCGCCGAACAAGTTGGGCCGTATACTGGCTCACTTTTTTACGCACTCGATCGTTACCAAGCCGCACCAGCAATACGCGAAGCCTTGGCTCAAGGCAAAATCGTGCTTGCCAACCGCTTTACTGGCAGCAACATGGCTCACCAAGGCACCAAATTTATGAATGCCGAAGAGCGTCGCGGATTCTTTATCTGGCTAGATAACCTCGAGTTTATGATGCTGCAGATACCACGCCCTACCAAAAATATAGTCTTGCGCGTTCCAGCCAACATTGCCCAACAGTTGGTAGACCAAAAAGGCGAACGTAATTACACTGACAAAAAACGTGACATCCACGAGGCCGACCTAAATCACCTGCAAAAATCCGTGCAGGTTTACGACGATTTATGCCAGCTATTTCCGCAAGACTTTCAGCGAATTGATTGCGTCCGCAGTAACCAATTAATGAGCATTGATTTAATTAATGATATGTTATGGGAGACAATTCAGCCTATGTTACCACCTAAGCCAGCCAAATCTACTAGCGCCAAAGCAAGCCCCAACGAGATAACCCAAAACGAGTTTGTTCAGAAGGATGCCAACGGTGTTTATGTCGTTACGCCAACAGGCCAGAAATTCTTGCAAGAATCAGTAACCAATACAAAAGATAATGTCTATGCTTTCAATGACAAACTTAGCCCCATAACTATTGCTGCTGCCATGGCCCGACTAAGTCGCCGCGGTGACGACATGCGCGTAACTATATTAGATGAATTTGCGGGTGCGGCCGGTAAAGACGAAAAACTTCTACAAAGAGTTATTACCGCTTACGGAGACGACTCGGTTCAGCAGCTGGTTGGCTTGCACCTGGTGGTCGAAAAAGCTAGCAATTTACTAACCAAAAAACTCGAATGGGGCCGGTTGGCAGCATATCTAGAGCAATCTACTCGCTATATATACTTTGATCAGAAAGATGCCAGCGGCAAATATCGATACCACATTCCGAAGCACCTAGACGAAGACACTCGCCAGAAATACTGTGCAGGTATGGACGAGATATTCGATCTCTATAGCAGTATGGTGCGCAAGCTAACTGACTATGTGCGTAGCAATAGCAGTGTACCAAAAGAAGAGCAAGACGTGGCCTGGCAAGGAGCAACCCGAGCCCAAGCCTGCGACGCTATCCGGCCAGTGCTACCCGTAGCTACCGAATCTACGGTGGGTATTTACGCATCC
>CAYXYR010000036.1:0-9624 GCA_964469435.1 uncultured Candidatus Saccharibacteria bacterium
TTCCTCCAGTTCACGATAAAAGATTTCGGAATGAGTACCCTTTAGGTTCACCAAATTAGATGCCATCCAACGGATGGCTTTTTAATTTGGTAGTCGGTTCGCCGGGAGCGGGAAGGTTATTGGAGTTATTTTGTATGTATTTGTTTGGCAAAAGTAAGCATAAGCACGTAAACTATACAGAGACAGTAGTTAGCTAAACTGAGGAATTCTATGCACAGATACATCAAATTCTTTAAAGACATAACCCTTCCGGATATCCCCGAAGTAGGGGGTAAAAATGCATCATTGGGAGAAATGTATAAGTACCTGGCGCCAAAAGGAGTGAATCTGCCAAACGGTTTTGCAACAACCTCCAAGGCTTATTATTACTTCATCAAAAGTGCCGGGTTGGGCGACCAAATTGAGGCGATATTGGATGGATTGAATGTTAAGGATGTACGTGATTTAAAAAAGCGCGGCGCTGAAGTGCGCAAGTTGATTCTGGGGGCTAAGCTTCCAATCGATTTTGAAGCCGAGATTATCGATGGGTATCATGAGCTAAGTAGAGCCTGCGGCAAAAAGGACCTTGTTGTTGCGGTGCGTTCATCGGCCACAGCCGAAGATTTGCCCAATGCGTCGTTTGCTGGTCAGCAAGAGACTTACTTAAATATCTCAGGGCACCAGCACGTGCTAGATTCAGTCAAAAAATGTATCGCTTCGCTGTTTACGGATCGGGCCATCGTATACCGAGTCGAGAACGGGTTTAGTCATATGAACGTAGCATTGTCTGTCGGCGTACAGCAAATGGTGGCGGTACGGTCTAAGGCCGCTGGCGTGATGTTTACTATCGACACCGAAACTGGATTCAAAAATGCCGTGGTGGTGAGCTCTATTTATGGCCTGGGCGAGAATATAGTACAAGGCCATGTTAGCCCGGATGAGTTTACTGTGTTCAAGCCGACCTTGGCAATTTTGCGTCGCAAAGTTGGTGCTAAAAAGCTCAAGATGATCCCTGTTGCTGGTAGCAAAACCAAAAACATTGCGGTTAGCAAGAAAGACCAAGAACGTTATTCGATTACCGATACTCAAGTAAAAACTTTAGCCCAGTGGGCCATCGACATCGAGAATCACTACGGCAAACCAATGGATATTGAGTGGGCGCTGGATGAAGATAACAACAAGCTTTACATTGTACAAGCAAGAGCCGAGACAGTTCAATCTCGCCGTGATACCAACGTAATTGAGGTTTACGAGCTGGAAGAAAAAGGTCCATTGCTGACTACCGGCACAAGCGTAGGTAGCAAAATCGCCTCTGGACGATCTAATAAAATAATGAGCATTAAACAGATAGATTCGTTCCGAGAGGGAGATGTACTGGTGACAGATATGACCGACCCTGACTGGGTGCCGATCATGAAAAAGGCCAGTGCCATAGTTACCAACAAAGGCGGTCGTACTTGCCATGCTGCCATCGTCAGTCGAGAACTTGGCGTCCCGTGTGTAGTTGGTACCGGCAATGCTACCCGTGTTATCGCTGATGGACGGCCCATTACAGTTAGCTGTGCCGGAGGGTCGGAGGGTCGTGTATATGCCCGTCATCTCAAATACAAAGTTCATCGAACTGATGTAAAGAACCTTAAACGGCCAAAAACCAAAATAATGATGAATGTAGGCTCACCGGAGTACGCCTTTAATTATGCGCAAATTCCAAACGATGGCGTCGGCTTAGCTCGCGAAGAATTCATTATTGATTCTCACATCAAGATTCACCCCCTAGCACTATTACATTTCGATAAAGTAAAAGACGCTAGTGTGCGCAAGCAAATACTTGATCTAACTAAGGGCTACTTCAAAAAAGAAGACTACTTTGTAGACAAATTGGCAGAGGGCATTGCAACCATTGGTGCGGCTTTTTACCCCAACGATGTGATTATTCGCTTTAGCGATTTTAAGACCAACGAATACGCCAACTTGATTGGTGGCAAGCAGTTCGAGCCGATAGAGAATAACCCGATGATTGGTTGGCGCGGAGCAAGTCGCTATTACAGCCCTGAGTACCGAGCGGCTTTTGAGTTGGAATGTTTGGCGATGCAAAAGGTTCGTGATCGAATGGGGCTTACTAACGTCAAAGCGATGATACCTTTCTGTCGCACTTTGGACGAGGCTAAAAAAGTTTTGGATATTATGGCTGGTACGGGGCTAAAGCGGGGCAAGAATGGCTTTCAGGTGTACGTGATGTGTGAAATCCCGGCCAATGTGATTTTGGCCGAGCAGTTCGCTGATTTATTCGATGGATTTTCGATTGGATCGAATGATCTAACGCAGTTGGCTTTGGGCGTGGATCGTGACAATCACACTGTTGCACATGTGTATGACGAAAACAACGAAGCTGTACGTGAGCTAATTCGCTCAGTCGTAAAAGTGGCCAAGAAAAAGAAGGTCAAGATTGGTCTGTGTGGCCAGGCGCCGTCCGATTCTCCAGAATTTGCACGCTTTTTAGTAGAAACTGGAATCGACAGTATGTCATTGGCACCAGACACAGTAGTAAAGACCACACTTGATATCGCCAAGACCGAAGTCAAACTAAAACGCTAAAAACTACCACTGACTTTTTGCTTTTTACCCTAGCCGATATAAGCATAAGCATGTACACTTATAGATTGAAATGGGTAACTCTGAAGCACAACAAGATATACATTTATTTGATTTTAATCAAACAAAAATTATTGCAACTATCGGGCCGTCGACCAACAGCTACAAGGCAGTTATGTCTTTGGTACGCGAAGGTGTTAATGGCTTTAGGTTAAACTTTAGCCACGGTACATACGAAGAGCGCACGCAGCAAATCGAATGGATTCGTAAGGCTAGTAAGTCGCACGGTCGGCCGGTAGCAATCATCCAAGATTTACAAGGTCCCAAGATCCGACTGGGTGATTTTGAAGGTGTTGTTACCGTTCAGACAGGCAAGAGTCTATCTTTTGGCTACAACAGTGATTACGAGGAAACCGGGATCATACCCACCCAGTATGATTTAAGCAAAAAAGTTAAACGCGGCGAAAAACTTTACCTTATGGATGGTCGTGTCCGTACCATCGTTACTAGTGTTGTCAATAATGTAGTCCATGTTCGAGCCGAAAACGATGGGGTGCTGGTTAAGCGCAAAGGGATAAACTTGCCAGATACCGATTTAGGCGGCGACATTATAACTGCCAAAGATCGCAAAGACATTGCGTTTGGCTCTGGCACGGATATTGACCTGGTAGCGATTAGCTTTGTGCAGACGCCTAACGATGTGTTAAAGCTAAGGACTATATTAAAGAATCTTGGAAGTTCAGCAAGGGTTATAGCCAAGATCGAGACTAAGGCCGCAGCCGAAAATATCGAGGGAATCGTTCAGGCTGCAGATATGGTGATGGTAGCCCGCGGTGATTTAGCTATCGAAACCGAGCACGAAAGTGTGCCAGTTTTGCAGCGGCATATAGTTGGTTTAGGGCTTAAGTACGCTACACCAACCATAGTCGCCACCCATATGCTAGCCAGTATGACCGAAGTACCCGAGCCTACTAGGGCTGAGGTGTCGGATATCGCCACAGCAGTTATTTTAGGGGCTGACGCTGTGATGTTGAGCGACGAAACGGCCAGTGGTCGTTACCCAATTGAAGCCGTGCAAATTATGAAGCGTGTAATCTTGCATACCCAACACCACAACCCCCTGAAGGTCCATTACGATGTTATGGAGCAAGATAAATCGCTAGAGACCCGCCAAGAGGCTATATGTAGTGCAGTAATTGAGTTAGCCAAACGAATTCACTCACGAGCCATAGTGGCCGAAACCAAAACTGGTGCTACCGTCGAGCAAATAATTGCCCATCGCCCATCTGTACCAGTTATCGCCGTTACAAATGACGACCGAGCTGCGCAACAGTTGGCTATAGTCTATGGGGTAAAAAGTTTTATCCGACCAATTGACCCAATGGCAGCAATCAAATTAACCAACTGGCTTCATGCTAGTAAGGTGCTCAAAAAGGGCGACGTAATCGTGACTGTTTCGGGCAAATATCCTGGTGTTGTCGGCACGACAGATACAATTAAAGTACGCGTACTGTAATTAAGCGGGGGGGTGGCAAAAGTGTTTACTAAAAAAACCATCAAGGACATAGATCTAAAGGGCAAGACAGTTTTACTTAGTGTCGATTACAATACCCCAGGCGATGACACGGGTAAGGTAACGGATGATTATCGGATACTTAACTCGCTTCCTACTCTAAAATATCTAATCAAAAACCGCTGTAAAATAGTGATAATTAGCCACCGCGGGCGACCAGAAGGAAGACCCGTAGCCAAATATAGTCTGCGTCCGGTTGCTCACCGGCTATCTGAACTACTCGAAAAACCCGTGCAATTTGTTAGTGACTGTATTGGCGAACATGCCGAACAGGCCAAATCAAACTTAAAGGCGGGCGAGATTTTGGTGCTCGAAAATACGCGTTTCCATGAGCAAGAAGAGGCTAACGATGCAGTTTTTGGCAAGCAGTTGTCTGCTGGCTGTGATGTGTTTGTGCAAGATGCCTTTGGCAATGCTCATCGCAAGCATGCTAGTACTGTTGCAGTTACAAAAAATCTGCCAAGTGCTGCCGGCTTATTACTAGAAAAAGAGGTCGATACTATTACAAATGTGATGGCAAAACCCGATCGTCCGCTCATGGCAATAATTGGTGGCGCCAAGATTGCCGATAAAATCGGTGTGCTTAAAAAGTTCCTTGATATTGCCGATATTGTTGCAGTGGGCGGGGCTATGGCCAATACCTTTTTGCTAGCCGAAGGTATAGATATTGGCAAAAGCAAGGTTGATGCTAACGAAGTGCCGCTAGCCAAAGAAATACTTGCCAAAGCTAAGCAAATTGCCAAAAAACGACATTTTGTATTTTATTTACCACAAGATGGGGTTGCAGCAATTAGCACATCAAGTGGCGCACACACTAGAATTGTCGACTGGGATGCTCATGTAATTGCTACAATCGAGAACTATCCTAGCAAACCTGCACGGTCGGCCAGTCAGGTTCATCCCGATGAATTAATTTTGGATATCGGGCCCTTTTCTGGTGCGTTTATAGCCGGCAGCATGCAGCTTGCCAATACGGTTGTATGGAATGGCACTATGGGTGTGACCGAAACGGCCGCCTTACACGACCCAATTGGGCCGTTTGCCCACGGTACCGAACTATTGGTTGATGCGATGTTGGGTGAATATGGTCACCGGCCATTTAGTTTGGTGGGAGGTGGCGATACGGTGGGGTACGTAGCTGGCCGTGGCCTGACCGAACATTTTAATCATGTATCTACCGGTGGCGGGGCAAGCCTAGAACTATTAAGCGGTAACAAATTGCCAGCAGTTGAAGCGTTGGTTAATAAGAAATAAGGTACAATAAACATAAGTATTATGACTGATCGTAAAACGCTAATTGTAGCCAACTGGAAGATGAACCTCAATGTACAAGAGGCCAGCTTGTTGATCCATAGGCTAGAAGAGCGTATTCGCATACGTCGTGATATAGAGGTCGTATTGGCGCCCAGCCTACTAGCCCTTCAGCCAGTTAGTATGCAGGTAGATAGGCGAAAATTTCGCCTTGCTGCCCAGAATGCATATTTTCAGGACCAGGGCGCATACACAGGCGAGGTCTCCTTTACTATGTTGCAAGACTTGGTTCATTACGTAATCGTAGGACATTCTGAACGCCGGCTGTATTTCAACGAAACTCTAGAAGTGGTGCGCGACAAGGTCGCGGCAGCACTGCGCAATGACATATCTCCCATATTATGCATTGGCGAAACCCAGACCGAGAGGCGTAATGGCGAGACTCGCCAGGTACTACACGATCAGATCGTTAGCGGACTGGCCAATGTTACAAGCGAAGAAGTAGAGCGAATTGTAATCGCTTACGAACCGGTATGGGCCATAAGCACCTTTGGCGGTGAGCTGGCAAAACCCGATCAGATCCAACAAGAAATAGATTTTATACGGGCTCAAGTTGCCCATCTTTATGGCAAAAAGGCGGCCGAAGCTGTCCGTGTCTTGTATGGGGGAAGTGTGGACGATCACTTAGTTGGCGGTTATCTGGCCCTAAAAGGCTGTGATGGTGCTTTGGTGGGCGGGGCGAGTCTGAACTACGAAAAATTTGCAGGTATTGTGGATGTAGCTTATAGACACAATCTTGGCGGTAGTCGGACTTAGTGCAATGAATAATGGCGAAGCCAAGAAATTTCACGATGTAGTACACCCGGGGCGAACAGCGGCTAATGCCAGCAGCAAGCCAGTGATTGTTAGCAATAGGCCAATGTTAAAGGACCCGATGGTTAGGGACCCGGAAGATGTTCTTGAGTATGAACCAAAAGAAAACCGATCCACCAGTAAACATCAGACTGTAATAGTAGCCGCGAATAACGACATCGATCTTGGCGATGATAAGATCAGCCCCGAAAGGGCAGAAGAAAGCTCTGATTCAGTAACTCCCACTACCGCAACTTCTGACGACCATCAGTCTTCGTTTCAGTCGGATAGCTCAGCAAAAACAGTTGGAGTTCCTGGGCCAATTAGCGCAGTAGATGGCCAAGAGGTGCACGATCAAACAGTGCGCAATTTGGTACAGGAAGAGACTTATTTTGTTCATATCGGCAAACCCAATCGTAGTCGAAAGGTGTTATTAATAGCTACGCCTTTTATGCTGGTCTTAAGTGCTGCGGTCGGCTATTTTTTGTATATGACAATGGCAAAATAGTGCAGTAAGGTCGCACCATTCTGCTAAACTAAACAGATGCAAACAGACTTTTTGACTGGGCTTAACCCAGAGCAGAGACGAGCGGTAGAAACAACCGAGGGTCCATTACTTATTCAGGCTGGCGCGGGCAGCGGTAAGACCATGGTGCTGACGCATCGCATCGCTCATATAATAAATTCACATAAAGCTACACCCTACAACATATTGGCAGTGACCTTTACTAACAAAGCCGCCAAAGAGATGCGCGAGCGTGTGGCCAAGCTCATGGGCGAAGATGCCGATAACCGAGCTTTTTTGCCATATGCTGGCACCTTTCATAGTATCTGCGTGAGAATTTTGCGGCAGGAGGCCGAATACATTGGATTACCGCGCAGCTTTGTTATATTTGACGAATCCGATCGCCAGAGTGCAATCAAACAAGCCAGTAAACAACTGCACATAGACGAAAAAAGCTTCCCGGCCCGTATGTTAAGTGGAATAATCAGCGGCGCAAAGAACGATATGATTGGTCCAAGTGAGTTTGCCAATCTGGCCAATGGGCCAGCCCAACATGCGGCGGCCCAAGTATTCCCGGTTTATCAGAATATTCTCAAAGACGCCGCAGCCTTGGATTTTGATGATCTAATAAGCCGGACGGTAGAAATGTTGGCTAAACACCAGCCGGTGCGTGAAAAATGGCAACAACAGTTCAAATACATAATGATAGACGAGTATCAGGACACTAACGAGGCTCAATATAAGCTGGTTAAATTACTCACAGCTGCTCATCATAACATAGCCGTGGTAGGTGATGACTGGCAATCGATCTATAGCTGGCGAGGGGCTAACTTCCGCAATATTCTAAACTTCGAAAAAGATTACAAGAACTGCACTGTTATAAAGCTGGAGCAAAACTATCGCAGTACCAAGCATATATTGGACGCTGCTCACGCAATTATAACCAAAAACCAACAAAGATCTGAGAAACAGCTATGGACAAAGGCCGGGTCTGGCATGCCAGTTCAAATAACTCAAGTACACGGCGAGCGTGCCGAGGGTGAGGCTGTGGTGAGACGTGTACGTTACGGTGTAGATAGTGGCCTGCGCAACTATAAAGACTACGCTGTTCTTTACCGCACAAACGCTCAAAGCCGTGCCGTCGAAGAAGCGCTAGTGCACTACGGTGTACCTTATAGAATTGTTGGCGGTCAACGGTTCTACGATCGCAAGGAAATTAAAGATATCATGGCCTATTTGAGGGTGATTTTTCAGCCCGAAGACAAAGTGAGTTTTGAACGAATTGTTAACGTGCCTACTAGAGGTGTGGGCGCCAGATCAGTTCAGCAATTTTTGCAGTGGCAGTTAGAGCAAGGCGTAGGTCTGCGGCAAGCTCTAAATACAGTAGAGACCTGCCAGGCCATCACACCACGGGCTCGCAAGAGTTTGTCAGATTTAGCAGTAACCTTAGAGTCACTCCGAGTGGTAATGGCCGATGCCACTGTGGCTGGCCTTATAGACTCGTTGCTGCGCCGAATTGACTACGAGGCATATATTAATGATGGATCACCTCAAGGCGAGGCCAAGTTAGAAAACGTGCGAGAGCTAGCTAGTGTGGCACAGGAATACCAAGATGTTGGTATAGATGGGTTCTTGGAAGAGGTGGCTTTGGTTAGTGATCTAGATACAGCCAACTTCGATAATAATGCCGTTACGTTAATGACTTTGCATGCGGCTAAGGGCCTAGAATTCCCGGTAGTATTTATGATTGGCATGGAAGAGACCATATTCCCGCATTCACGTGCCCTTTATGATCAGAGCGAGATGGAAGAGGAAAGACGGCTATGTTATGTCGGTATGACAAGGGCACGCGAAGAATTACATATGCTATATGCCAGTAGCCGAGTGCTGTATGGTGGTGTGCAGCACAACCCGCCATCAAGGTTTTTATCAGAGATTGACGGCACCTTTCAGGCTAGTGAAGCTTCTCTTTATGGTGGCTACGAACAAGCCCCTCAGCCACCATCGGCAACCAATGATGAGCCGCGATATGTGCCAGATCTAGCAGAAGGTGATGGGGTGCGACATCATTTGTTTGGCGAAGGTCAGGTTGTGGAGTTAGACGGTGATAACGCTGTGATCTACTTCAAAGGACGGGGGCCTAAAAAACTAAACATCTCCTTCGCCCCTCTAGAAAAACTGTAAGATGACATACATGAAAAAACAAACACAATTTATTGGCCGGAGTTTATTCTGGTTAGGTTGGCCGGGTTTATGGGCGCTATCTAGGCTAGCAAAGAAAAGGAGCCGAATAATTGTAGTTTGCGGTAACGAAGTTTTGTTGCTCAAAGATTGGCTTGGACCAGGCAAATGGACGCTGCCGGGCGGTGGCATCAAACTGGGCGAAGATTCGCGCTTGGGTGCTATAAGAGAGCTAAAAGAAGAAACTGGCTTGATCGTAACAAACAGCGCGATGAAGTTTTATAGGCAATTTACATCAGTTAAGCACACTGGTATGAACTTTGATTGTGAGGTTTACTACACAAAGTTTGCCGCGAAGCCGCAGCTCAAGTTGCACCCATTAGAAATTGCCGAAGCAAGATGGGTAACATTTAGTAAACTTCATCTTTATCCTACCAATAATGCCGCAAGAGTTATCTTGGAAGCTTTTAGGCAAGATCATGATTTGTTAAAATAGAACTACACATTGGGGGTGACTCTTGTCTGCTAATTCTCAACATTCTCAAAAAGTGTGTAATCTATGAAAAAAATCCGACGACTATCACGGCGCTATGTGGCCCGGCAGCAACGTCAGGCAAAAAAGCGCGTTAAATATTTGCGGCATCACCCTTTTTTGGTGCCGGCGCCTACTTTTTTATTACTAGTCGTTGCT
>CAYXYR010000037.1:0-9500 GCA_964469435.1 uncultured Candidatus Saccharibacteria bacterium
CCAACTCACCACTGATGACTTTTGTGCGTCGCTTATCACCATATTGCTCTTTAACTTCAAGTAACTCTGTACGGATAACGGCCAATATCTTCTTCTCATCAGCTAAAATTGACTCTAACTTAGCAATCAGCTTCATGAGCTCGGCTAGCTCTGCTTCGATTTTGCCTCGTTCAAGTCCTGTTAGTGCACGTAGCTGCATCGCCAAGATCGACTTTGCCTGAATCTCAGAAAGCTTGAACTTCTTGATCAGGTTGAGCTGCGCCTCTTCAGATGTCTGGCTTGCGCGGATAACCTTAATCACCTCTTCGATGTGGTCTAGAGCGATCTTGTAGCCTTCAAGGATGTGGGCACGATCTTTTGCCTTACGCAGTTCGTACTCGGTACGTCGACGCACCACAATCTGACGGTGTTTTATATGCTCTGACAAGATATCTTGAAGACCCAAAACTCTTGGCTGGATACCGTCAACCAGAGCCATCATATTGAAGTGAAAGCTCTGTTGCAAAGGCGTCAGTTTATAAAGCTGGTTAAGAAGCTTTTTGGGATAGGCATCTTTCTTGAGGTCGATAACAATGCGGACATCACCTCGAGAGCTTTCGTCGCGAATATCACTAATACCAGTTAGCTTTTTGGTGTTTACCAGTTCGGCTATCTTAAGGACAAGACTTTCTTTATTTAGTGCGTAAGGAATCTCGGTAATAACAATCTGGTGTCGACCCTTTTTTCCTTCGACGATTTCAACTACTCCTCGAGTTACGACGCCGCCACGACCGGTGGCATATGCTGTACGAATAGAATCTTTGCCATAAATCACGCCACCAGTTGGGAAGTCGGGCCCCTTAACGTGCTTGAGAAGGTCGTCTAAAGAAGCCTCTGGGTTATCGATTAGCTCGACTTCGGCATCAACTAGCTCGCCAAGATTGTGAGGCGGTATGTTTGTAGCCATACCAACGGCAATACCTAGTTGTCCATTCAACAACAAATTTGGCAACTTTGCAGGGAGAACCGACGGTTCAGTTCGTGTACCGTCATAGTTATCGCGAAAATCCACAGTCTCTTTATCAATATCCGCCAAAGCCTCGTCAGCCAGGCGTTCCATCTTGGCCTCAGTGTATCGGTAGGCAGCTGGTGGATCGCCGTCCATACTACCAAAGTTACCCTGACCGTTTACTAAGGTGTAACGCATAGCCCATGGCTGAGCCATACGAACCATGGCATCGTAGATGGATGAGTCACCATGCGGGTGGTAACGGCCCATTACATCACCTACTACTGTTGCGCTCTTACGATGGCGTGCAGTGCTACGCAGGCCTGATTCGTTCATGGTATATAAAATTCTGCGATGCACTGGCTTGAGGCCGTCACGTACGTCAGGCAAGGCTCGATCGATAATGACACTCATCGAATAACGCAAATAAGCGTCTTCCATAACGTTTTCGACAGTCCGTCTCTCGACTTGTCGTGAGTGATCTAGTCCCTCGATAACCTCTACAGGGAGTTGATCGTTAGTCGCTGGGGTATTAGTATTATCTTCCATTTAGATATCCAGATCCTTTACAAACTTGGCATTCGCCTGAATAAATGATTTGCGCAACTCCACCTCTGTACCCATTAACTTATTGAAGATCGCATCAGCTCGTTCGGCATCCTCTACTTTTATCTGAACCAGAACTCTCTTCTCGGGGTTCATGGTAGTTTCGTACAGTTGCTCAGCGTCCATCTCACCCAGACCCTTGTAGCGCTTCTGTTCGCTAAAACCCGCCTGCTTATAACGCTCATCTTCATCATTTACCTTAGCGCCTTCGGCCTTTCGCTTGGCTATTGCCTCATCCAAAATAACGTCAAGCTCGGCTTCATCGTAGATAAATACGGAGTTCTTTTTGTTGGGGCGAACTAGTTCAAATAGTGGCGGCTTAGCTAAATAAACATGGCCACCGTCTACTACTTCTCGCATATAACGGAAGAAGAATGTCATCAACAGAGTACTGATATGGCTGCCATCGACGTCGGCATCGGTCATGATTATAATGCGATCATAGCGCAATCCATTAATATCAAAAGAGTCCTCTATACCTACGCCTAGGGCCTTAATAAGACTTACTATCTCGTTGTTGGCTAGCATTTTATCAAGCCTAGCTCGCTCTACGTTAAGAACCTTACCCCTCAATGGAAGAATGGCTTGTGTCTTGCTGTCACGACCACTTTTGGCCGACCCACCTGCCGAGTCACCCTCTACCAGATATATCTCTGATGATTTTGGATCCTTACTGGAACAGTCGGCCAGTTTACCAGGCATACTTGCACCGTCTAATACGCCCTTGCGCAGGATGTTCTCGCGTGCTGCACGAGCTGCCTTACGTGCTCGGGCTGCCAGTAAAGCCTTGCCAATGATCTTTTTGCCAATACCCGGGTGTTCTTCTAGATAATAGTTAAGGTGCTCGCCCAAAACTTGCTCAACATAGCCGCGAATTTCGGGATTACCGAGTTTGTTTTTGGTCTGTCCCTCAAACTGAGGGTCTGGCAACTTAACCAATATTACGGCGGTTAGACCTTCACGCGTATCATCGCCCGATAAATTCTCTTCTTTTTCCTTCAGTAGGCCGTTCTTACGAGCATAATCATTAATCACTCGAGTCAGAGCCGCCCTAAAACCAGTAAGGTGAGTTCCACCATCTGGGTTAAATACGTTATTAGCAAAGGAACGTATGGTATCGGTATAAGTATCGGTATATTGCAGAGCAATCTCAACCTGAACGTCTTTGATCATCTTGTCGACATAAAAGACATCATCATCCACTACTTCTTTGCCAATATTTAGATGCTTTACGTAAGAGCGTATACCACCCTCAAAATAAAAAGCTGCTCTTTTATTGTTTCGTTTATCTTCTAATGATGTGTATATACCTTTTGTGAGATAAGCGGCGTGACGCAGTCGATCTAATATGGTAGTGTAGCTGAATTTAACTGACTCAAATATAGTGTCGTCCGGATAGAACGTGATCTCGGTACCCGTTTCGGTAGTCTTGCCAACCACCTTTAAATCGTACTTGGGGACACCACGTTCGTACTCTTGCTCGTGTATCTTGCCGTTGTTGTAAACTCGAACAAAAAGTCGTGAAGACAAAGCGTTAACAACACTTGAGCCGACACCGTGCAGTCCGCCCGAAACCTTATAGCCCCCACCGCCAAACTTACCGCCAGCGTGTAAAACAGTTAGGACTGTCTCTACTGTGCTCTTGCCGGTTTTGGGGTGAACGTCCGTTGGTATGCCGCGACCATCATCCCTTACGGTCACACTACCATCTTCGTGGATAGTAACCATTACTTTAGTAGCATGTCCAGCCAAGGCTTCATCTATACCGTTATCGACAATTTCCCAGACTAAATGATGTAGACCCTCTATGCCCGTACCACCAATATACATACCAGGGCGCTTACGGACTGGTTCTAGCCCCTCTAGAACCTGAATCTGCGACGAATCGTAATCTTTTTGTTTAGTCACTACCAATAAACCCTCACACCTTATGTTTTGTTTCCACTCTTGCTCCTATTATAGATACATTTTGTAAATGGTGCAAATAGACTAAAGGGGTTGCACAGATAGGATGCGTTGTGGTTCAATAAGCTTAAGAAGAAAAAATATGTACAAAAAACTCCTCAGCAACCTGCCGTTTAACCCTAGCTTAATACATCAGTTAGCTTTTTATTCTAAACGCCTCCAAAAAGAAGCCGCTATCCGTAAAATTGGCTTTGTATTTATGGCCTTAACTATGTTGTTGCAGATATTTGCATATATCTCGCCTGCTCAGGCCAACACTTCTTGCGATCCATCGAACAACGATATTATCCATTGCGGCTTTTCAAGCAAAGATGAGGCCGTTCGGCATTGTCGTAATAACGACCAAAATTTTCGAACAATACTGAACTATTACAAAGTATCTTGCGATGCTTTGAGTAGTGCTACAACCCAGAGTATCCGTTCGACCGACTACAACCGCAAACTTGTATCAATGGGGCGTAAGCCATTCGGCAAGCCAGGCGAAAGATCAATTGACGTCCCGAGTGCTGGCAGATTTTTCTGGAGGCCGCTATGGAGCTGGGATAGTGCCGGCCCATCTTCCTACCGTGTCCTATCTACCCACACAAGTGACAATCAAATGATTATGGTCATGTACGAATGTGGCAACCTGGTGACTCTAAACGACTTTAATGATTCCCAGCCACAACCCGATGCGCAGCTGAGCCTTGCTAAATTAAATCAGCCCACAGGCGATGTACGGCCAGGCGACACAATAAACTACACACTAGTATTTGCTAACAAAGGCGGTACGGCAGCGTTCTTCTCTGTTAACGATACTCTACCGTCTCAGTTAACATACCAAAGTTCTCAATACGGTGGCTGGATCTTCGAAAATAAAAGCCCTAGGCTGAAGTGGGTAAACAATACACCCCCCTTCTACACGTTCGGTAATACCGATGCTTTTGGGACGCCCGGCTTTATAAAAGTACAAGCCAAGGTTAATGAAAATGTACCGTCAGGTACAACTATATGCAACCAAGCCTGGCTAGAGGATGTAAGCGTAGAAACCAAGCAAGTTAGACAGTGGAGCCGCGTTCAGGTATGTAATACGGTTAGAATCACCTGTCCAGATGGCGAAGTTCTAAACGATAGCGGTACTGGCTGTATTAAAGTTACCGTACCAACCGCTGAATGTACCTCACTAGCAATTAGCAAAGTTTATGATCGTACCAAGCGGGCCTTCACTGCAACCGCTAAAACATTAGATGGCGCTACCATAAAGTCCTACACCTATAATTTCGGCGACAAAAGTAGCCCGGTTACACACAAATCGAGCCGCACAACCGATAGTATTGATCATACTTTCGCGCAGCCAGGTACATACGATGTTTCCGTCACCCTAGATACCTCGGTGGGTAAGAAAACTTCAGCGGGCTGCACAATCAAAGCCATTATTGCCCCGCCAGATGGTAAGCCGTTACTTGGAATCGGCAAAAAGGCCAAGAACATAACCAAAAATGGTTCTGATGCCAATGGTTCAACCGCCGCAGCCGGAGATACAATTGAGTACGCCTTGACCACTACCAATTATGGAGATGGTGACGCCAAGGATGTAATCTTACAACCAGAAGATTTAGCTGACGTCCTAGAGTACTCAACACTAGACACTACTTCACTCCAGGGTGGCGTGTTCGATACCAGCACCAAGGTGTTGGCCTGGAACAGCAAGGTAACCATAAAAACCGGTCAGGCCATTACTAAGACTTTCCGTATCAAGATCAAAGACCCTATCCCTGGCACTCCTCAACCAGCTGCAATTTCTAATCGCAACTCATATGACCTGGTCATGACAAATGTTTATGGGAACACAGTAAACATCAACCTGCCAAAGTCACCTACTAAGGTGACCGAAACTGTGGGCAAAGACCTGCCACAGACCGGTCCTGGTGCTGGTATAGCCTTAAGTATTGGTTTTACGATAGTAGTTGGTTACTTCTTTGCCCGAAGCCGCATCTTAGCCAAAGAGCTAGACATCATTAAGACTGATTATGCATCTGCGGGAGGTACTTCATGAGCGAATCACAACCAAGAGGCCCAGAAATACAAGCTTCTGTAGAAACATCGCCTTCTGAGCAGCCAGAACGGCGCGAACGTCAGCATAGCAAAGAGAAAGGAACCGAGTCTGCCCCCAATAAAGCCGAGATTCAGCAAACCATAGAGAAGCTACAGTCAGCAGCCAAACACGAAGCCGTAAGTGGCAAAGATGTCAGTGTCGAAAAGACCGTAAAGAACCCTAGTAGTGGTTCTGCGTCATTTGTTAACCATGAGCTAAAGCAATTGATGTACAAACGCACTCTAACTCATGTTCAAAAACAGTTCTCCGCCCCTGCTAGGCTATTTAGCAAGCTTACTCACAGCCCTGTTGTTGATGCCGTTAGCTCAGGTGCCGAAAAGACTGTAGCCAGATCTAGAGGCTTTTTAGTTGGCAGTATTGTAGCCTTTGTCGGTGCAGCCTACAGCTTCTTTAGTGCTAAATACTATGGCTTTAGCTACAACGCCTTTGTGTTTGTGGCATTATTTTGTGCCGGCTACATAATAACTACTATTATCGAGCTCACTCTGGCCAAACTACGACACAAAACTTAATAGAATCACGCTCCAAGGCACCCTTCGCTACTGCTAAGCTATAGCTATTTGCTTATTTTTGTAAGTGGACAGTGTGTGGTTGAGTGGTGGATTGAGCTTGATCGTCCGAAGATAACGATACCTCTACGACTCCGTCTGCGGGCGGCAGACTATCGGGAACGCTACTACTTAGATCGGGCTGCGCTTGATTAGCATATGGTGCAGGACTACCCCCTCCTGGTGCATAAGCAGACTGAGTAGAAGCTGGTGGCGCTAGGGGTGCTTGATAATCAACTGACGGCTGAGCAGTTTGCATTGGCCTCATAGCGCCCGCGGAGCCTGCAGATGTGGCCGATTGGCCCCAGGCTGGTTGCTGGCCTGCCTGAACAGGCTGAGTCTGCTGTACGGGGGCTGAGGCAGGTGCTGGAGAGGTTGGTGCAGTCTTGCGCTTGGCAAGCCAATCGTCCAAGAATGATGAGCCTGTCGATGGCGCCGCTGGACGTTGACCGACAGGAGCAGTAGTAGCTCCAGGCATCGCCGATCTAGGCCCAGCTCCGGGCGCCTGCGACTGAGGCGTTTGAGGCGTTTGAGGCTTTCCGGCCGGCTCTACGGTTGCAATACGCTCGAATATCTCTTTATCGACCACTGATCTTGGGCGCCCATATTTAGCGCCCGACAACTGTTTCAAGGCTTGAGCTAACTGCGGATTTGGCGTACCTAGCGGTGGGAGGCCTGCCATACTGAAAGGCTGAGTAGGCACACCGCCAATTAGAGTACGGACTATAGCATTCCAGTTAGGTACACGCAGCAGATCATCGCCGTCAAACAATGGCTGGAAGTACCTGGAAAGAGACTCTACGTCGCTCTGGCCAATACGGAACGAAACAATCGTTCCCATGTTACCAAACACGGCATCACGAATCTCTTCAGTCAGCTGAGTAGTAAACTGGTTGGCAACAATTAGGTTAAGATGGTACTTTCGAGCCTCTGACATGATGGTGGCAAATGAGTCTGTCGAGAAGTTCTGGAACTCATCAACATACAAACAAAAGTCCTGTCGCTCGCTTTCTGGTATATTTGCTCGACTCATAGCGGCGGCCTGGAACTTCATGACAAATATCATACCTAGCAGCTTGGAGTTAAGCTCACCCGTCTTACCCTTACTCAAGTTTACAAGTAGGATTTTTTTATTGTCCATAATGTCTCGCAAGTCGAATGCGCTTTTGGTCTGGCCGATGATATTACGCATCATTTCGTTACTTCGGAAGGCTCCAAACTTACTCACGAACCAACCCAACACCTCGCTAATATGATAGTCAGAAGTCTGAGCCATTTCGCCATACCAGAAATCTTTTACTGTTTGATCTGTTACGTGTGACAATTTTTCAGCCAGATATGTCTTGTTTTTATAATTGGTTAAGATGGTAGGAATATCAATAAAAGTGCCGCCTTCTGGCTGAGCCATAACCGTCTGTGCAATATTTCTAAACCAGTGTTCATAACGAGGCCCAATAATGCCCTGATGCTGCGGGTCATACAGCTTATAGAGCATGTTGATTGCCTCCTGGATAAGGAAGTCTTTTTGGTCGGCATTGTTAAATTCGAACATGTTAAGGCCCATTGGATGGTCCATATCGGCCGGATTAAAATAAATTACATCTTCGGTGCGTTCACGAGGTACCATAGAGAGTAGTTTTTCAGCAGTATCACCATGCGGATCTACAAATGCAAAACCATCACCATTAAGCATGTCTTGCAAGGCCAAATTCTCTAGGAACGTCGATTTACCCGTACCCGTCTGTCCGACGGCATACATATGTCGCTGACGATCCTGAAGTGTAAGTCGTACCGGCTTTTTTACACCGCGAAATATGTTATAACCGAGCAATAATCCCTGTTCTGGTAGGTTGCGTGGGGCATCAACCTGTTTGGAAGCCTGTCGTTCCAACTGTGAGGTTGGGATGTTCTTTTGGTCTGGAAAATGGAACAAGGTAGCCAGCTCTACAGAGTTCAGAATGCTTTGATTGTTTTCTTGTGGGAAAAAACGCAGTATAAACGCTGTTACAAAGCTCTCAATATCCTTAGCTGGAGTATATTTAAAACCATTCTTACCAGGCGCATCAAACAATGAGAAAGCAGCAACAATGTTATTCTGAATTGCCTGAGCACGCTGTGAAACATTAGATGAGGCTACAACACGAATAAGTACTTCATAAGCCGGGTATCGTGTTTTGTCATCTATTGAGTCCAAAACCGACTGCTCCAGACCAGATAAATCCTTTTTTTCATCTTTCTTATCATTTTTATCTTCTGGTGGCTTTACGGCTGCAGTCAGTATAGTTTTGGCGATACCAAAAGCTTTTTCACCTCCGCTCTTGTCTTTATCACCTTTCCTTTTTTTTGAGGCCACAGATTGAGCACTCTTGCGCCAGCCCGAATTTGCTGGGCGCAAAAGTATTTGGATGCCTGCCCCATCGTCCTTATCCAAAGTGGACATTGCATTCAAAATGGCTTGCATGGCATCTCTTTTAATCTCTTGGTAGGTAGCAATTGGGTATGCAAAGTTCTCTTTTAGGGTAAGCTCCCCGCCAATAGTCCCAGATAGCTTACCAACTGGACTAAATATATTGTGTTCGGCCGCCTCCTCTAGTTGTGCCGATGGATAGGCACTAATAACTGCCTGGGTAACAACATCCTGCATGGCTACTGGAACTGCAGCATAAAAATGAACGAACCCTTTTGAGCCAATTATCTCGAAGGCAAAGTGACGCTGGCCATAAAATTTTGTCTTAAAACCTTTCTGTACAGTACTAGCAATAATCCCATACAAAGTCTGGGCCTTAGAGATATTCTCTTCTGTTACGTCACGTACATCTCGGCCATTGCCCTCTATATCCTCACTCGAAGGGGGCAAATGGATGAGCAATGGAACCATTTTGAGTCCGCGCTCAAAATTCTTTTGTTCACGTAGAAGCTTTCGCGAATGGAAGTAAGCTATCGCTCCGGTCGCCGACAGCAACCCAAGAAACACTAGAAAAGTGAACAGCAAAACTCCCATGTTATTAGGTCTCGCTAACTTTTACGTCTTTGTTATAACGCTTCTTAATATAATCGGCTTTGTATAGATTCAATTCCTTATTTTGCTGATGAGGATCGTCTTTTGTCTTGGCTACTAGAGCCTTGGCTCGTAATACCCACTCTTTTTCGATCAGATCGGCATCCTCGGCAACGGGGGGCGCCGCGATATGGCTAGTACCGGCCGTAGTAGGACTAACTGGCGTGTCCTGACCGGGCACCGCCAAAGCAGCGATATCCTGCAATGCTGTGCCAGACGAACCAGAAGGAGCGCCACCGG